>CAYUUB010000142.1:0-5831 GCA_964447725.1 uncultured Oscillospiraceae bacterium | reverse complement strand
GACGGCGCGCAATACGCGTTTGAAGAAGCGGCGGCGGCGATTGCAAAAGAAATCGTGCGCTTAAAGCCGCAGGCGGTGTTCGCGCCCGACCCGAACGTGATCAGCGAGTGTCATTACGACCATATCAAGGTCGGCATGGCGGCCAAGATGTCCATGAACATGGCGCCGTTCGAAAGCGTAATGCAGAGCGTCGGCGGTTCCGGCAGCCATTCCGTGGACGCGCTCGCGTTTTACTACACCGACAGGCCGAACTGCTATATCCCCATCAAAAAGACGTTTTCCGCGCGGCGGGACGCTCTGCTGCAGCACAAAAGCCAGTTCGACGAGCAGGGAATTAACGATATCTGCATGTATTTCAAGCTGCGCTCGACGCGCTTTGCGTTCCGGACGTTTCGGGGCATGTGCGACGGTTACCGCGCGCTCGCGCCGGTGCACATGCATTGTTTTCCCGAGGCATCGGAGTGGTAAACCGTTACTTGTTTGGTTTCTTCGGGACGGCTGATAACGCCGTCCTTTTTATTTTGCTTCGGTGATCAAATGCATAACAAAGACGCGGTGCGCTTCCCTTGCGGCACGGAACCCGTCTGCTAGGCGAAACATCGTCCGGTACTTTTTCGGAAGGCCGCGCGTCGCGTCCTCGTCGGTCAGGCAGATCGTTTTCACGTGCGAAATTCCTTCTCCGAACGCTTCCATCGTTTCCGGCCTGTCGACGCCCCATTGAATCTTAGCGCCCGTCTTTTTCAGCGACGGATGGTTCTTCGCCTGCTTCGCCGTCAGGCACGAATATGCGTCAAAAACGAACGTTACGTCCTGAAACGCGTCCCGCAGTCTGCAAAACAGCGATTTTACGTCGGCTTCGCTTAGGTACATCAAGAGCCCCTCCGCAATCACCAGAACCGGCCGGCCCCGGACGTCGACCCGTTCCATCCAGTTCCAGTCCGTTACGGACGACGGGATCAGCCTGTAGCGCTCCGTTTCCGGGTAAAGCCGCCTTTTGATCCCGATCACCTGCGGGAAGTCGAGATCGTACCAAAGCTCCGCGCGCCCGCCCAGCCGCTGGAACCGCGCGTCCAGTCCGCAGCCGAGATAGACGACCGTACTGCCGGGATGCTCGTCCAGAAAACCGGTGGCAGCCGCGTCGATCTCCGCGCTGCGGACCGAAAGCATGACCTGCGTTTTTTCCTGAATGTGCAGCCGCGAAAAATCATAATCGATCTGCCGGACGGCTTCTTCCGCCTGCTTGTCGCAAAACAGCCCGCGCCTGCTCATCTGCGCCCGCCCGTAGAGTGGGATCAACAGTGTTTCCATCTCTTCTTTCAGCCGTACTTTCATAATCAGTATCCTTTCGTCTTTCGTGAGCTGCGCGTCCCTTTATACAGCATTCTACCATCCGTTCGCCATGCGCGGCAATCCGCCGGAAACGGGCAAAATCAACAAGCGCGCCAAAGCGGGCCGCTTTGGCGCGTTCATTGTGCGTGCAGGGTATGGAGCTACGCCTGCTCGCTCTCCTCCTTACGGCGGTTGATCTCGTCCAGCATCTTATCGTAATAATCTTCGTCGATCACAAATTTCTTTTTCTGCGTATACAGGGCCGCGAGCAGCAGCACCACCGGCAGGATCGTGCACGAAACCCGCACCCAGACGCGCATCGTCGTCGTCCGCTGGTCGCGGAAGTTCAGGTTCGCCGCGCTCTCTCCGCCGCTTTTGAGATCGTCGATCTTCAGCGAATACGTGCTGCCGTCGTCAACGATCTGCGCCGTGTCGAACCCGCCAAGCCTGCCAAGTTCAACGCTCTCGCCGTCCGCCGTCTCCTTGACGACCATCGCCTCCTCCATCGCGGGCACATACGCCGCGTCGATCTGGAAATTCTTCATCACGTCGTCCGCGGCGATCTCGGCGGAAACCTGATTGGAGGCCGCGTCATATGCGTCCGTATCCGATTCCAGGCCCGTATATTCTTCGAAATACGACTGCATCTGCGTGATGTAATACACCTGCGTCACCGGATCCTGCTGCGCAAAGAAATCCTGCTGCGTCTCCAGCGTGCTGATGGACTGGCTGAGCAAAAACGTCCCGGACACGGTCAGCGTCAGCGTGATCAGAAGCGTATGCATGGCGGAGCCGAACTTCGCCATGAACGGACGCAGCGTCGAAACGACGGCTTCGCTGCGTTCGCCGTAGCGGTAGTCGTTGTACTCGACGCAGTTGGTCATGTTGATGATGGACGCCATGTAGAACAGCGACTGCCCCACCGAAACGAGCATGCAGCAGGCACACAGCAGCCAGATATTGAACGGCAAAAATGAAACCCAGCCCATCGCTGCGATCATCAGATAGCCGATCGCAGCCAGGGTAATGCTCCTGGCCTGCAGCTTCTTTCGGCCGAACTTGCCGACCACCCAGGGGTACAGCGCGTTGGCGGCGACCATGGTGACGCCATAGGCGACGACCACGTAGAAGTAGAGCGTGCCGTTATAGCTGATCTCCATGTAGAGCAGATTGGCCGCCAGCCCGATG
This sequence comes from uncultured Oscillospiraceae bacterium, assembly GCA_964447725.1. Lineage (GTDB taxonomy): Bacteria > Bacillota > Clostridia > Christensenellales > CAG-138 > UBA7703. The sequence continues at coordinate 3,314 of CAYUUB010000142.1, read as the reverse complement.
AGCATCGTGCTGCCGACGTTATAAAAGAGCATGGATAGCGTCATCCAGAGAAGCTGGTCGTTCTTGATAATCGTCTTCCACATCCGCTTCAGCGAGATGTTTTCGCTCATCTCGACCCTCGCCCGCGGCGTTTCCTTTACGCAGAAGAACGTCATCACCTGACTGGCGATAAAGACAAGGGCAATCACGATCGCGACCATGCGGTAGCCTTCGCGCATGTCGCCGACGGTCACCTGCGGGATGACCCCCTGCGCGATGATCGCGCCGACGCCGGCAAACAGCACGGTAAGGGTCGTTACGGAGTTGCGTTCGTCCTTAACGCTCGAAAGGCTCGGAAGCATCGACCAGTAACCGATGTCGTTCATCGTAAACGTCGATTCCCAGAGCAGGTACATGATGGTCATAAACACCACGAACCGCCAGCCCGCGACGCTCTGCACGTTGAACATCGTGATGATGACCGAACCGCAGAGGATCGCGCCCAGAAGGATCCACGGGCGGAACTTGCCCCAGCGCAGGTGCGATCCGTCGATGATCGCGCCCATGAGCGGGTCGTTCAGCGCGTCCCAGATGCGCCCGCCGACGCCAATGATCAGGCTCAGCGCCGTAAACTGCGCGAGCGTGAGCGAAACGCCGAACTGGATATAGATCAAAAGAAACGAATCGATCAGCGCGTAGCTCATGTCGCGGCCGATGCCGCTCGTCGAGAAAAACCACTTGTTTCGCTCGAATGTCTTTTTACGAAGCGCCTCCGCTTCGGCGGCGTCGGGTACGCCCGGATTGACGGAACCGGTTGTCTCCATCGATAAAAACTCCCATCCTCTCGATTTTTAACCTGTTATGAATCATGATTTGGATTCGTTTGAAAAGCAAATGTCGGAAACCGTTTGAAACAGCGTATCACAACGAACATGCCCGTGCAATGGCCTTGCCGATAAAAAAGGCGCGACAGCCGTTATTTTACAAAAGGGCGCGGCCCGTGCCGTCTCTTTTTCCGTTTTTTGTACGAGTGCTACAGATTTATGTCGCCTTCAAAGACGATCTCGGCGGGGCCGGTCATGTAGACATGGTTATCTTCGGCCCAGTCGACGTGCAGGGTGCCGAGCGCGATTTTCACGTCTACCGCCCGTCCGGTTTTACCATTCAACGCGCCGGCGACCGCCGTGCTGCACGCGCCGGTTCCGCAGGCCAGCGTCGGCCCGCAGCCGCGCTCGAACGTCCGCAGTTCCACGGTGCGCTCGTCGATCACGCGGACGAAGTTGACGTTCGTCCTTTTCGGGAAAACGCTCGCGTGCTCGATATCCCAACCCATGCCCATCCATCTGGGGTCGGTCGGGTCGTCCACAAAAATCATCGTATGCGGCACGCCGAGCAGCACGCTCGTATAGCGCAGGGTTTCTCCGTTTACGGCCAGTTCCCGATCGACGCATCGTCCTTCCCCGCGCACGGGAATGTCCGCGCACTCCAGAAACGGTTCACCCATATCGACGGTCACGCCCGTAACAGCGCCGTCCCGGACGGTCAGCTTCGGGCGCATCACGCCCGCAAGCGTCTCCACGCCGAACTCCGTTTTGTCCACAACGCCGCGCTCGTATACGTATTTGGCAAAGCAGCGGATGCCGTTGCCGCACATCTCCGCCTCGCTGCCGTCGCTGTTGACAATGCGCATGCGGACGTCCGCGCAATCACTGTCGAGTACGATCAGCAGCCCGTCCGCGCCGATGCCCGTCTGCCGGTGGCAAAGCTTTGGCGCAGCGGCGTTATAATCCATGGAAAGCCGTCGTCCGTCCAGCAGGATAAAATCGTTACCAAGCCCGTGAACCTTTGTAAAATGCATCGCTCTTTGCTCCCTTGCCTGTTTTCCGCCGCAAAACGACGCGGCCGTGAAGATACCGCAAATCCGCTCGTCAGCCGCCCATGATTTCGACGAACGCTTCGTCCGCATACTGCCGGACCGATTTTTCGAACCGCCGGTAAGACGTCAGGAACCGCCTCGCGTCGTCCGTAAGCTCCGCGCCGCCGCCGCCCTTGCCGCCGGTCACGCTTTTGAGCAGCTTGAACCCGAGATTTTCCTCGGCGGTTTTCACAATGCGCCAGGCCTTGCTGTACGCCATGTTCATCTCCATCGTAGCTTTGCGAAGCGAGTGCAGGCGGTCGACCCGTTCGAGCAGTTCGGCAACTCCCGGGCCGAAGCACTTGTCTTCGCCGAAGATACGGACGGTCGTCAAGCAGCGCAGTTCTTTGTTTGCCATAACGTCCTCCAATCGTCTGTTTTGCCGTCCGTCGGTTCTTTTCCGGCGGAAAATCACAGGAAAGTCGCCGGATTATTAAAATCAGTTCATTATATCATAGGAACGATTCGTTTGCAGTGTATGCATCCTGAAATTTACATTTTAAAACAGAACGATTGACATGCGGCCGGCCCGCAGATAGACTAACGATATGAGCCATGCTCTCGACAGCGAAATCCGCAGCGCCATCGCCGAAACACTGAGCCGCGAAACCGGCGCTTGTTTCGATGCGAACGGCGTACATCTTCCTTCGAGAGATTCGGCGGCGAGCGTGCACCTTCCATATTGCCTGTCCCGCCGGAGTTTTTCCGCCGGAATTTTTCCCGCTCTGTATGGCGCTCCGCTCGTTTCGGACTGCCGCACGGTCGGCGGCTGGCTGCTGACGGATTTTTCCGATTCGTTCTACGACGCGCTTGTCGGCCGGGTACGCGCCGTCCTGCCCGCGGCATATGAAGGCGCGGAAAGCCATGCGATTAACCAACTGGCGTCGCTCGCAAGGCACGGCGGCTCCGGCTGCCCGCGCGTTCCTTCGCTTCAGCGGGCGCTGCTGCTTTCGCTGGCGGCGCAAAAAAGCCCGGGCGCATATGCCCGCGCTTACCGCGCGTGCGAAGCCATGCTGCACCCCGTCCCTCCGCGCGAGCGCCCGGCGCTGATCGGGCAGAGCGGCGCGCTGGCCGACGCGCTGGCGAAGCTGCTTTTCTCCGCCCGATGAATCAATTCGCGCGCGACCCAAGCGAAAAACGTCGAGGACTTTTGTCCGTTTCATTATAGAACCCCGTACGCTCTTATATAGCTTCGAAACGGATCCAGTTTATTTTCTCGAAAAGGAGTGAACGAAACATGCAAATCACCTGGTATGGACATTCCTGTTTTCTGCTTACCGCCGAAGACGGATACAAAATCCTGACCGACCCCTGCGACCAGGAGACCGGATATATGCTGCACGACATCGTCTGCGATACGGTCACCGTCAGCCACGACCATTTCGACCACAACTGCCTTTCAAGCGTCGCCGGTTCGCCG
>CAYUUB010000141.1:0-5869 GCA_964447725.1 uncultured Oscillospiraceae bacterium | reverse complement strand
CGTTCGGGGCCAAAAGCATCGGCGAATGCTCCGTCGTGCCCGCCGCCGCCGCGGTTGCAAACGCAATTTCGAGCGCCGTCGGCTGCGAGTTCAACGACCTGCCGGTCACGCCGGAACGCGTGCTGGAAGCGCTGAAAAAGAAATAACCTCTTCTCTCTTTAGAAAGAGAGAAGCAAAAAAAACTTCATATGCCAAAGGCCGGGGAACAACCCCCGGCCTTTGTTGCTTCCTGATTGTATAGCCCTGAATCACATATATTTAGATTTTTTTCTTCGCATCCCCGCGACCCATTCCGCATCCAGATCGATCTCGTATTGCGCGGCGATTTCGAACAGTAAAAACAGCATATCGTACGTCTGATGCTTTACGGCAGCGTCGTTATGCGCGTTCTCCTTCAGAATCCGGAACCCTTCTTCCAGCATCGCGATCTTCTTTTCCACGGGTTCGCCGGAAGCATGAATCGCCTCAAGAAAGCGTCCCGCTTCGTCCCGACAGCCGTTTAAATCCATCGTCGTTTTCCTTTCGTCCAATCTGGTGAATCTATAACAGCAGTGAGACGATTTCGCCCGCAATGTCCGCGTCCGTCACCGTCGAAAGCCCCTGCCACCCCGGGCAGCCGTTCACCTCGGTCACATACGTTTCCCCCGTTTCGGCGACGAGCAGGTCGACCCCCGCAACGTCGGCGGAAACGGCCTTTGCCGCTTCGAGCGCGAGCGTTTCCTCCCGCGCCGTCGGCTTGTGCGCCTGTACGCGCGCGCCCTTGGAGACATTTGCAAACCATGTGTCGCCCGTGCGGCGCATCGCCGCGATCACGCGGCCCTTCACGATAAACACCCGGATGTCGCTGTTGCCGGACGGGATGAACTTCTGCAGATAGAGCACGCCGCCCGCCTCGCCAATCTCCGAAAACGCCCGCTCCGCTTCAGCCTCGCTTTGCAGGCGAAGAAGACCGTTTCCGCACGAGCCAAACAGGGGCTTATAGACCACGTCCCCGCCGAGCGCAAAAAAAGCGCTCGGCGCCGCTTGTCTGCTTTCGCAGCAGATCGTCGGCGGCACCGGCAACCCCGCTTCCGCGAGCAACGCGGAGGTATAATACTTGTCCACGGTCTTTTCGATGGTCTTCGGCGAGTTGACGCACGGCAGGCCTCTTCGCTCCAGCGCGTACAGCGCGTCCATGCGGTAGATCACCTGTTCGAGCGAACCGCCGGGAATCCCGCGGATCAGCAGTCCGTCGAAGTCCGCCAGCGGCGCCCTTCTTTCCGGCATGCCGGGCGTACCGATCAGCGTTTCGACGGTCACGAATTCCGCGGACGCCCCGCGGCGCGTAAACGCGTCGATCACCTGCTCGCAGTGCCAGCCGGGTTTCGTTCCGAGTACGGCAAATCGTTTCATGGGCGCACCTCCGCAGGAATGAAAAGTTCGCCCTTGCCAAGGCCCGCCGCATCGCCGGCCCAGCGCGTGAACACGCCGCCGGCCCAGCCGTCCGGCAGGGACACACCGCGCTCCCCCAGCAAACGGAACAGCAGCCGCAAAAACACGAGATCTACGTCCGCCGCGCGCGAAAAGCCCTTCGGCGCGGCCGCTCCCTTTGGCAGCAGTATCGTCCCGCGATGCATCCCGCGCGCAAGCAGAGTTTCGTCCGCTACGCCGCCGAGCAGAACCGCCGTGCCGCCGCGGAAGCCCGCGCAGGCCTCTCCGTCCGCTTTTCCTTCAACGATAAGCATCCCCCGCCGGACGTCCTGCGCAAAGCCGCCGTCCACGTTCCCGCAGATTCGCACAAACCCGTTTTGCATACTTGCGCAGGCGTTTTTTCCCGCATCGCCGCGGATCGTGAGTTCGCCGTCTTCCATGCGCGCGCCCGCGCCGGCACCTACGGACGATTCCACCGTCATCTTCCCGCTCCGCATGCCCGCGCCGGCATTGACTGCCAGCAGCAGATCGCCGGTCAGCGTCAGTCCGTCGTCCGCCGTTTCCGAACGTTTAAACAACGCGTCCGTACGCACGCAATCTCTGCCGTACCGAAGCGACACGCCCGCTATTTCGTCTTTGCCCGATTGCGTGCAACCCGAAAGCGGTTCCAGGTCGAGCAGGGTGTGCAGCGGCTGTTTTAATGTAAGAACGAAGCCCATACGCTATGCCTCCTCCCGCAAAACGCGATGTGCTTCAAAAAACGCATCGTCCGGTCTCGCCTGCGCAAGCGGCACGCTGAGCACGTCCGAAACGCGTTTTTCCATCCAGGCCGCGTCGTAATCGCGCTCCCGCGCGGCGAGCACGCGCGTTTCTCCGCGCAGTACCCGGACCGGGTCGCGGAACATCGCCTCTTTGTCCGCCTGTTCGCGGTAAATCGCGATCCCGCCGGTCGCGCCGACGCCGAGATGGCCCCGCTTCGGCAACCCGAGCACCGCCGCCGGTCCGGAGCGCGTGATCTGCGCGATTTCATAGAGCGAGTATTCCCGCCCGATCGACGGCACCGCGCTGCGGGACACGGCCTTCGCGTTCAGCTTTTTGATCGTTTCGTCACGGAACGGCTTGTCCGTCAGCAGGCGGATCAGGTGCGGATAGGATGTAAACGGCCCGCCGTTGGGATGGTCGGTAGTCAGAAAGATCCTCGATGGATCGTCGACGAGCAGCAGAAGCTCCAACCCGGTCAGAAACTGCGTCGCGCCCATGGCGTTGCCCGCGTCGTAATGAAGCGGCAGCACGCCGAACCCGCCGTCGGCTTCCCAGAGCTCGCTGCGGAAGCCGCGTTTGCCCTTGCCGAGCTTTTTTGCGAAGCCCGCGTCCGCCGTCACCGCCGCGGCATCGCCGAACACGACCGCGCCGACGTCGCAGGTGACGTTTTTGTGCGCATTGATCGCATCTGCAAGCGGTTCCGCCGCGGAGACCGTCTGCCCGGCGTCATTCTGCCGGTATCCGTAAAACTGAAGGTGCGCAAGATGCAGCGGTCTGCCCGCAGCGCGCTCGATGGTCTTGGCCACCGCTTCGTACGCGCCCATGCACCCGAGAAACGGATGATGCAAATGCAGCGGGTGCGGTAAATCCAGCCGCATGCACGCGTCGGTCAGCCGGTCGATCAGCGTTTCGTACGGCAGTTCTCCCTCGTCCGACCCCTCGCGCGGATTGATGAGCTTCAGCCCGCGCGCACCGGAAACAGACATCAGCCAGCTCAAATACTGGTCGAGCTCCCCGTCCGAGCCGTGCGCGGCAAGGTCGAGCAGCACCGGGTTTTCGCCGACCCAGACGAGGTTCGCCGTGTCCAGCCCGGGCACCGCGTTTTCCTCGACGATCGTGCGCCGCGCGGACAGCGCGGGCATGGCCGCGTTGACGGCCAGCGTGTATCCCATGCGCGCGTAGTCTCTTCCGAGCCGGTCCACGCCCGGCACGATGGGATCGCCCGCGTCGCGCAGGAGTTCGAGCGGTTCGCCCGCAATATGGCAGTGCGGGTCGATGCCGCCCGCCATGACGGCGCAGCCGCTTGCGTCGAACGTTTCGCAAGGCTCCGCGGTTGGTCCGGTAATCATGCCACCGTCGAAATAAATATCCCGCACTTCGCCGTTTACGCCGTTCGCAGGATCGTAAATTTGGCCGTTGATAATTTTGAGCATCACGCGTTCACCTCCGCAAGGAGCGCGTCCAGCGCGTCGCGCATTCCGGGCAGTCCGCTTGCCTGCGTCGCCCCAACCGAAACCGGCATGCCGTCTTCGCGCAGGATCGTCCCGCCGTCCGGCTCGCCGAGCCGCGCGGTCGAAACACAAATCACCGCGCCCGCAACCGCCGCGCCGACCGTATAAAGCGGCACCCCGGCATTCAGAACGCGCCGCGCGTCGGAAACGTCTTCCCCGATCAGCAGCGCCGCGTCGACCGCCCCTTGTCGAAGCAGTTCGGGCAGTGAAAACGCATCGTCCGCCTTCTCCTTTCCGCCGGAAAACGAAGCGTGCGCGCCGCCCGCTTCCTCAAGCGCGGTTTCGTATGCGCCCTGCAGGTTCGTTTTGCCGGATACCTGCAGGATATCGAGCCCAAGCGGCAGTTCGCATTCGCCGCGGAACGCAAGGACCTCCCTGCGCAACGCGTCGCCGATTCGATCGGCGACCGGCAGAAACGCCGCGCCGCTTGCGGCGACGATCTTTTCATGCAGCTCGCGGTATGCCTCTGCGCCGTCCGCCGTCCGGCCGCGCTGGAGGATGCGCAGGCTTCGCCAGGCGTCGGCCTTCAGCAGCCGGTCGTCGCGCAGGACCTCCGCGCTTTCCGGCAGCGCAAAGTCCGGTTCGCCGCCCGCAAGTAAAAACAGCGCGTGCCGTTTCAGCGAACCGCGCGTAAGCGCCGGCAGCAGCGGCCGCTCCACGGAGACGTATGCGCCGAGGGAACGCGCCAGCGAAAACGCACGGTGCTGGTCCTCCATCGAAACGCCGCAAAGGCCAAAAATCACGACCGAGCGCGCCTGTTTCAGCGCGTCCGCCATCGCCGTCATATCGCTTTTCGGAACCTTGCTCATACGCTCCCCTCCCCGCGCAAAATTTCATACAATGGATAATGCACTTTGCCGAGGCTCCCGCCGTAGTTGCCTGCGGAGATGCTGACCATGCCCGGCAGCGCCGCGGCGCGGACGCCGGCCGCCATCGCGCGGCGGATGTCCGCCTGTTTCGCGCCGCACAGCACGATTTCATATACGCAGTTCGCGCCCGGCGGAATGCGCGTGTCCGCCCGGTCCTTCAGCGTCGGGCAGCAATTGTGGTAGGTGGACGCGTGCAGTTTTTTGTACTTGGAGCCGACCTTGCTTCCGCTGCGGACGAGCCCGCCGGGAAACGGCAGGATCACGCCGCCGCTTCGCCGCATGGCCGCGGCCGCCGCTTCCGCCGCTTTCAGCGTCGCGGCGCGGTCGGCGCCAAACAAAATAAGGTTGCTGTCCGAGCCCTGTTCGAACGAACCGAACCGCTCTTCGCACAGGAATTCCCCGTCCATGACCGGGATGCGCCAGAAGCGCCTGCCGAAAAGCAGTTTGCTCGACTGGAAACCGTCGCCGAAATAGCGGAGGCTTTTGCCGACGTCGATGGGTTCGCCGCCGTCCCAGCCGTTGAAGCAGGCCGTCGTAGGGCAGGTCATCACGCACTGGCCGACGCGGTTGAGCGTCTGTTCGGCGACGAGCGTATGGTTCATGCTCATGATTACGACCGCCGCGCCCGACCTTCCGTCCGGCCCGCTGTCGAACGTGCTTTCGATGTCCGCTTCGCAGCCGCAGGCGATGATGCTCGTTGCAAAGCCCGTCGCCTTTTGCGCGGCCTCCAGCGCCCACTCCGGCGTGTCCGCCGTAATGAGAAACCGCGTGCCGGACATATAGAATCCTTCCGCGTACGTATCTTCGATAATAACGCCGTTGATTTGCATGCCATTCGCCTCCCGCACTTCTGTTTTTGATGATATTCGCAGGCAATCGCCTTGTCAATCGACATGTGTCAGCTTGTCGGATTGCAATAAATACATGCACAAAATTGCATCTGTCCATAGTTGCGTTGACACCCCTTGCAACACGCAAATATAATAATGTTAGCAATCCGCAGAAGTCCTGCGGAATCGGCATTTTTCCCATATGTATTTTTGAGAGGCGGTCCTTGCACTTCATGAACGGATTAACCAGAAACACAGCGAAACTATTCAATCACGGCGGAAAGCTCTTTATCCTTGCGATGGATCACGCGCAGGCCGGCATTATGGAAGGCCTGACGGACGTCAGGGCGATCATGCGCCGGCATGCGGACACCGCGCTGGACGGATTCCTCGTCAACGTGGAACCTGCGCGCGCCATGGCGGAGGGCGCGTTGCTGCAAAAAAAGCTGCTCCTGCGCTCGTCGTTCGGCGGCACCCGGCTTTCCAG
>CAYUUB010000140.1:0-5913 GCA_964447725.1 uncultured Oscillospiraceae bacterium | reverse complement strand
TTGAGACTGGAGGTTGACGAATGAAACGCAAGGAGATGAAGCAGCTGCTCGAAGAGCGTATCGAGCGCATATCGCTGCTGGAAACGCGGATCGACACCATGGAACAGCTTGTCGACGGATATCGTGCGCGCGAGCAGTCGATCATCGACACGCTGCACGCCGCGAAGGAAACCGCCGCCAAAACTGTCGAGGACGGAAAGACTCACGCGGACGCTATGCTTTCGGAAGCCAAACGCCATGCGAGTGAAGCGCTCGCGGACGCCCAGGTACAGGCGACGGCGATGATTGAGGAAGCCAACCGCCGCGCGAAAGAGACGCTCGCCTCCGCGCAAAGCGAAAGCGAGCGTATGCTCCAGAGCACGCGAGAGACCAAGCGCGAATACGAGCAGATGGTCGTGACGTTCAACACGATGCTGGAGCAAAACGCGGTCGAAGCCGAGCAAAGCGCGTCGCGCTATGCGGAGTTTATCAAGGAGCGTAAAATCACATCGCCAAAGATTTCGCCCGAAGAAGGCGGCCGGTATTCGGGAACCGCAGCGGCCCGCGCGGATACGCTGCCCGACCCCAAGGGCGACCCGGCGCGCCTGATGCAGAACATCTATCATCTCCAGAACCGGCCGATCCCGGAGGGCGTACGACAGGATCAATACGCGCAGGCCGACACGGCGGCAAAAGAGACGCCGGCCGAATCGGCGAATGCAGCGGCGGAACCGCTCCCCAGATACGCCAGAACGAGCGAGCCGCCACAAAGCACGGACACACGGCCGGCGACGCATGCCTTCGGCAAAGAGAACGATATGGCGCAGCCCGGCGAGGCTTACGGCAGGGCCCCGGATAACAAGCCGCAAAATGAAGAGCCGGAGCCGTTTTCGGAAAAAGCATGGGGAAGCGAGGAGCACCAAAGCCCCAAAGAGCCGCAGGCGGAATTCACCACCGCGTTTGATACGGGCTATCCGGAAACGGATTTTTCGCTGATGCCCGATCCGGCGTGCATGGCGCAGGATTCGGCAACCGAGAAGGCGGCGGAACCTGCGCAGGCGTTTACTCCGGCGAACGAAACGCAGACGGTACCGGAAAGCGATTTCAATGTAGACGAGACGGCGGAATACGCGGCGAATTACGAAGCGAAGTTCGAGGATGCGGTGAACGCGGCGGACGACGGGCCGCGGGAATGGGAGCCGGACGTCGAAGCGGAAGCGGGCGAGGTACCGAGCGTCGGCGAACTCCTGCCGGACAGCGGCAGCGGAAACGGCGACGACGTCTCGCTGGACGATCTGTTGGATGAAATCATCAAGGCGGGCGAATAGCGCAGGATAGCTGCGCGCGCCCGATCACTCTATCTGGAGGCGCACAAATGGACTGGAAAAACATTGACAAACGGCAGTTGATCACCATCCTTTCCTGCTTTGCCGGAACGATTCTGGTTACCGCGCTGATCCGTGTGGACATGCCGTTTACCTACACGCTGGGCAAAGAGCAGGTCAGCGCGGGCGTTTACGCAACGCTGGGCGATATCTGCATCTTTGCGTCGGTGCTGCTGCTCGGCGCGCCGTGGGGCGTGATCGTCTCCGCCGTCGGCGCGGCGCTTGCCGATCTCTTTGTCGGCAGCAAACTGTTTATCATCGGCAGCCTCATCATAAAAAGCCTTATGGCGCTGTTCGTTGCGGCGTTTGCGGCAAAGTGCGACGACTGGAAGAAATGTCTTGTGGTCGCCGGCATGACGGAAGCGATCATGGTGCTCGGCTATTTTATCTACGACCTGCTGATCGTGCGCGAGTTTGTCGTTGCGGGACTGGCGTTTTTGACCGACCTTGCGCAGGGCGTCGTATGCGGCGCGGTCGGCGCGGTGATCCTGCGCTACCTGCCGCCGATGCAACCGGACAAGTTGCTCGAAATACGCCGCTCGCCCAAAGAAGAGGAATTTTAACGAATGTATTTAACGGTTTTAGGCCGCTACGGTCCGTACCCGCGCGCAAATGGCGCATGCTCCGGTTATCTGGTGGAGGACGGGGATACGCGCGTGCTCGTCGACTGCGGCGCGGGCGTTTTTGCGCGGCTATGCGAATATATGCGCGCCGACGAGTTGGACGCGATTATCCTTTCGCATATGCACTTTGACCATTGCTCGGACCTGCTTGTCATGCGCTATGCGCTCGACCAGCAGACGGCGGGACCCGGCGCCGCAAGAAAGTGCATTCCGCTCTATACGCCGTCCGAGCCGCGCGAGATCGCCGAAATGCTGACAAACGGATCGCTGTTCGACCACAGGACGGTGCGGGGCGGCGACACGATTACGATCGGATCGCTGACGTTCGCTTTTTTTCCGATGGCGCATCCCGTGCCGACCAATGGAATGCGGATTGCCGGGAAAGACGGACGGACGCTTTTTTTCACGGGCGACACGAAGGAGTTTCCCGGACTTGCGGAGCGTGTGAAAGGCGCGAATGCGCTGCTGGCGGACACATGCTTTGTAAACGCTTCGCAAACCGGGCCGCACCTCAATGTGAAACAGGCCTGCGCCCTTGCGCGCAAAGCGGCCGTCGGCGCGCTCTACTGCACGCATCTGTGGGGAAAAGAGGACACGGAGGACGCGATGAAAAAAGAGATTGACTTTCCACATGCTTTTGTGGTACAAGAACGTGGGCGGTATCGTGTTTAGCGCCTGAAACGCGCGCGAAAAGACGCGAAACAGGCCGATGCCGCGAGCGAAGCAAACGGAATTCATTATTTAAATATAACAACACTGGAGGACATGAAAAATGGCAAAGAAGACCATTCAGGATGTAGACGTAACCGGTAAAAAAGTACTTGTACGCGTGGACTTCAACGTCCCGCTGGCGGAGGACGGCACCGTTTCCGACGACAAGCGCATCGTCGCCGCGCTGCCGACGATCCGGTATCTGCTCGACCACAAGGCGAAGGTAATACTCTGCTCGCACCTCGGCCGCCCGAAGGGAAAAGTCAACCCGAAGCTGTCCCTTACGCCGGTCGGCAAGCGCCTGAGCGAGCTTTTGCCCGGCGTCCGCATCTGGATGGCGGAGGACGTCGTCGGCGAATCTGCGAAATCCGCGATCGCCGATATGAAGGACGGCGAAATCGTCCTGCTGGAGAACGTCCGCTTCCGTCCGGAAGAGGAAAAGAACGACCCTGCGTTTGCAAAGGAACTTGCGAGCCTTGCCGAACTCTATGTTTCGGACGCGTTCGGCACCGTGCACCGCGCGCATGCGTCCACGGTGGGCGTCGCGGCCTATCTGCCCGCGGTCGCAGGATTCCTGATCGGAAAGGAACTCAGCGTAATGGGCAAAGCTCTGGACGATCCGGAGCGGCCGTTCGTTGCCATCCTCGGCGGTGCAAAGGTCGCCGATAAGATCGGCGTGATCACGAACCTGCTCGACAAGTGCGATTCCCTGATCATCGGCGGCGGCATGGCGTACACGTTCCTCAAGGCGGAGGGCTACGAAATCGGCACTTCGCTGCTGGACGCTGACAGCCTGGACCTGGCCAGGGAGCTTATGGCCAAGGCAAAGGAAAAGAACGTAAAGATGCTGCTTCCGCTGGACGCGGTGGTCGCGACCGAGTTCAATGCGGACGCGGAGCATAAGATTGTGGATGCCGACAAGATCCCCGCGGACTGGATGGGCCTCGATATCGGGCCGAAGACGATCGCGCTGTTTAAGGACGTGATCCTCAAGGCGAAGACGGTCGTCTGGAACGGACCGATGGGCGTCTTCGAAATGCCCGCGTTTGCCGAGGGCACGAAAGAGATCGCCGCGGCCTGCGCGGAGTGCGAGGGTACGACCATCATCGGCGGCGGCGACTCCGCATCCGCCGTCAAAAAGCTCGGCTATGCCGACAAGATGACGCATATTTCGACCGGCGGCGGCGCATCCCTCGAGTTCCTCGAAGGCAAAGTGCTCCCGGGCGTTGCCGTGCTCAACGACAAATAAAATAATCGCGCATAAAGCAACTGCGACCGGACAGCCGCATCATAGAATCATGCGGCTGTTTGGCTGGAGGACGGCTTTGCAGCGCGCAATACGTTTTAAATAAACCCTAAGCAATGGAAAGGAATGGAAAAATCATGAGGAAACCGATTATCGCCGGAAACTGGAAAATGAATAAAACGCCCGCGGAGGCCGAACAGCTTGTTACGGAACTTATCCCGCTGGTGAAGGACGCAAAGTGCGACGTGGTGGTTTGCCCGCCGTACGTCGACCTCGCGGTCGTCGCCAAGCTGCTCGCCGGCACCAATGTCAAGCTCGGCGCGCAGAATATCCACTGGGCGCCGAAGGGCGCGTTTACTGGCGAAGTCAGCGCGGACATGCTGCTGGCCATGGGCGTCAGCTACGCCATCATCGGCCACAGCGAACGCCGCCAGTATTTCGGAGAGACGGACGAGTTCGTCAACAAGCGCGCAAAGGCCGCGCTGCAAGCGAACATCACGCCGATCATTTGCGTCGGCGAAACGCTGGACCAGCGTGAAAAGGGCGTGACCGACACCATCGTGAGCAAGCAGACGGTCGCCGCGCTCGCCGGCATCGAAGCCGACGAGGTTGTCAGAATCGTTATCGCTTACGAACCCATCTGGGCGATCGGAACGGGCAAGACCGCGACCGCAGAGGACGCGAACACGACCATCAAGGTCATTCGCGATGCGATTGCCGGCGTGTATGGCAAAAAGGTTGCCGAAGAAGTCCGCATTCAGTATGGCGGCAGCATGAAGCCCGCCAACGCTGCGGAACTGATGGCGATGCCCGAGATCGACGGCGGACTCATCGGCGGCGCGAGCCTCAAGAGCGAAGATTTTGCCAAGGTGGTCAACTACTGATATGACGAAACCGATCACCGCATTGATCATCATGGACGGCTTCGGCTGCTCCAGCGATGAACGCTTTAACGCAATCAAGGCCGACGGCGCGGTCAACGTGTCCCGGCTATGGAAGACCTATCCGCACACGACCATTGCCGCAAGCGGCATGGACGTCGGCCTGCCGGACGGACAGATGGGCAACAGCGAAGTCGGCCATCTCAACATCGGCGCGGGCAGGATCGTTTATCAGGAGTTCACGCGGATCTCCAAGTGCATCAAGGAAGGCAACTTTTTCAAAAACCCCGCGTTCCTCGGCGCGATTGAGAACTGCAAGAAAAACGACAGCGCGCTGCACCTGATGGGCCTCTGTTCCGACGGCGGCGTGCATTCGCACAATACGCACCTTTACGCGCTGCTCCGGCTTGCGCATGACAGTGGGCTTAAAAAGGTGTATGTCCATTGCTTCATGGACGGGCGCGACGTTCCGCCGAGCAGCGGCAAAGGCTACGTCGAACAACTCGAAGAAAAACTGAAGGAGATCGGCACCGGCAGGATCGCGACCGTCATGGGGCGCTATTACGCCATGGACCGCGACAATCGCTATGAACGCGTTGAGAAGGCGTATGCCGCGCTGACCTACGGAGAAGGCGTAACCGCCGCCTCCGGCCCGGAAGCTATGCAGCAGAGCTATGACAAGGGCGACACGGACGAATTCGTGCTGCCGACGGTCGTGCTCACGGACGGCAAACCGACCGGCACGATCTCGAAAAACGACAGCGTGATCTTCTTTAACTTCCGTCCCGACCGGGCGCGCGAAATCACGCGCAGCTTCGTGCTTGAAGATTTCGACGGTTTCGAACGCAAAAACGGATTCTTCCCGCTCTACTATGTTTGCATGACGCAGTACGACAAGACGTTCGGCGAGCGCGTACACGTCGCGTTCAGGCCCGAGACGCTCGGAAATACGCTCGGCGAATATCTTGCAAGCAACGGCAAGACGCAACTGCGCATTGCCGAAACGGAGAAGTACGCGCACGTGACGTTCTTCTTCAACGGCGGCGTGGAAGCGCCGAACCCGAACGAGGACCGCTGCCTGATTCCGT
>CAYUUB010000139.1:1509-5936 GCA_964447725.1 uncultured Oscillospiraceae bacterium | reverse complement strand
GACGGCTGCGGCGAGGGCGCCTGCGGCGCCTGCACCGTACTGGTGGACGGCAAAAAGACGAAGGCCTGCACGCAGATGCTTTCGAAATTTGCAGGCAAATCCATCCTGACGGTGGAGGGCCTTTCGGAGCGGGAAAAAGAGGTGTACGTATATTGCTTCGGCGAGGCGGGCGCGGTACAGTGCGGCTTTTGCATTCCCGGCATGGTGATATGCGCAAAGTCGCTGCTGGAACAGAACCTGAACCCGACGCGCGAGGAAGTGAAAAAGGCGATGCGCGGCAACATCTGCCGCTGCACCGGATATAAGAAGATCGAGGACGCCATCCTCATGGCGGCGGACTTTTTCCGGGACGACCGGCCCGTTCCGAAGCCGGTGGACGAAACCGGCGTGAACCGGCGCTACATCCGGCCGGACGTAAAGGAAAAGGTGCTGGGCACCGGCAGGTATGTGGACGACATCGTGCTGCCGGGCATGCTCTATGCAAAGGCGCTGCGGTCGAAATATCCGCGCGCGCGCGTGAATAAAATCGATCTGAGCCGGGCGCTGAAGCATCCGGAGTGCGTGAAGATCCTTACGGCGAAGGACGTGCCCTACAACAAGACCGGCCATATCGTGCCGGACTGGGACGTGATGATCGCCGAAGGCGACGTCACGCGCTACATCGGCGACGCAATCGCGCTGGTCTGCACAAAAACCGAGGAAGCGCTCGACGAAGTGCTTGCGCTCATCGACGTGGACTACACCGAGCTGACCCCCGTGACGTCCCCGACGGACGCGCTGAAAGCCGACGCGCCGCTGATCCATGCAAGCGGCAACGTCTTCAGCCGGGAGTCGCTGAAACGCGGCGACGCGAGCGCGGCCATCCGCAAGTCGAAATACGTCGTTACGAAAAAATACTATACCCCGTTCAACGACCATGCGTTTATGGAGCCGGAGTGCGCCATCGCCATGCCGGAAGGCGACGACGGCGTCCTGCTCTACAGCGGCGCGCAGGGCATTTACGACGAGAAACGCGAGATCGCCAGAATGCTCAAGATTCCGGAGGAAAAGGTGCATTGCCAGAGCAAGCTTGTCGGCGGCGGCTTCGGCGGCAAAGAGGACATGAGCGTGCAGCATCTCGCCGCGTTGATGGCGTGGTTTGTCAAAGCGCCGGTCAAGGTGAAGTTCAGCCGCCAGGAGAGCCTTCTTTACCACACCAAGCGGCACCCGATGCACATGGAGTTCACGACCGCCTGCGACGAGGAGGGAAACCTCACCGCGATGAAGGCGGTGCTGATCGCTGACACGGGCGCTTACGCAAGTCTCGGCGGGCCCGTGCTCCAGCGCGCCTGCACGCACGCGGCCGGCCCGTACAACTATCAGAATATCGACATCCTCGGCATGAGCGTTTACACCAACAACGTCGTGGCCGGGGCCTATCGCGGATTCGGCGTGACGCAGAGTTGCTTCGCCATGGAGAATAATCTCAACCTCCTTGCGGAGATGGCCGGCATCTCGCCCTGGGAGATCCGCTATAAAAACGCGATCCGGCCGGGACAGGAGCTGCCGAACGGACAGATTGCGGACGAGGACTGCGCCATGGCGGAATGCCTCGAAGCGGTAAAGGACGTCTATGAATCGTCGCCCTACGCCGGGATTGCGTGCGCGTTTAAAAACAGCGGCAAGGGCGTGGGCTTACCGGACCCGGGGCGCTGCATCCTTTCCGTTGAAAACGGGACGGTGAAAATCCGCACGAGCGCGGCCTGCATGGGCCAGGGGATCGCGACGGTCTGCACGCAGGTGCTCTGCGAAACGACGCACCTCGACCCGCGGCTGGTGGTACACGAGCGGCCCGACACGGTGCGCACGCCGGACAGCGGCACGAGCACGGCCTCGCGCCAGACCGTCATCACCGGGGAAGCCACGCGGCGCGCAGCGGAAAAGCTCGACGCCGAGCTCCGGGCCGGAAAGACGCTGAAAGATTTGGAAGGCAGCGAATTTTACGGCGAATTTGCGCCGGTCACCGACCCGATGGGCTCGCCGAAGCCGCACCCCGTCAGCCACGTCAGCTACAGTTACGCCGCGCAGGTTGTGATCCTCGATGAAAAAGGGAAGCTGGAGAAGGTCGTCGCCGCGTACGACGTCGGTACGCCGGTCAACATCCAGAGCGTCGAAGGGCAGATCGAGGGCGGCATCGTGATGGGACTCGGCTTTGCGCTCACGGAAGACTATCCGACCGAGAACGGCTATCCCAAGGTGAAATTCGCAACGCTGGGCCTGATGCGCTCGACGGACGCGCCGGACATCGAGGTGAAACTCGTGCAGTCGCCGGGCAAAAAACTGCCGTATGCCTACGGCGCGAAGGGCGTCGGCGAGCTTTGCCTGATTCCGACGTCGCCTGCGTGCTCGCATGCATATTACAGGCTCGACGGCAAGCTGCGCACCTCGCTGCCGCTGCAGGATACGTATTACAAGAAGGCAAAGAAGTGAGGCTGAACGGGCTCGTCCTCGCGGCGGGGCTGTCCAGCCGGATGGGCGCGTTCAAGCCGCTTATGCGAATCGGCGAAAAAACGCTGATCGAGCACAGCGTCGTGAGCCTTTTGCACTGCGCGGGGAGCGTGACCGTCGTGCTCGGCTGCCGCGCAGGGGACGTCCGGGCCGTTTTGAGCGGGGCGTTTCCGCCGGAGCGGGTCAATTTTGCGCTCAACCCCGCATACGAAACGACGGACATGCTATTTTCGGTCAAGGCGGGAATACCCAAGGTCGC
The DNA here is from genome assembly GCA_964447725.1 of uncultured Oscillospiraceae bacterium. Classification (GTDB taxonomy): domain Bacteria; phylum Bacillota; class Clostridia; order Christensenellales; family CAG-138; genus UBA7703. The sequence continues at coordinate 3,190 of CAYUUB010000139.1, read as the reverse complement.
GGACTGCGACGCGTTTTTCCTGCTGCCGGGCGATATGCCTGCGGTCGACGCGGGCACGCTTGCCGCGCTGGCCGCGGCGCTAGCGAACACGGCTGCGGCGGTTGCCATTCCGATCATGGAGGGTCGCAGGAAGCATCCGCCGCTGATCCGTGCCTGCTGCAGGAAGGACATCCTTTCCTACGACGGGGAAGGCGGGCTGCGCGCAATATGGCGCGGCTATGGGGACAGAGTCGCCGAAGTGCCGGTCGACGACCGGGGCTGCCTGCTGGATGCGGACACGATGGACGATTTTTTTGCGCTTTCGAACTATTTGCAGCATAAACAACGTTCGGCGTGCACCGCGCCGGACCTGCCGGAAGATATGAACGGATAACGGCAGAAAAGGCGCCGCGTCCGACCGGGTGCAACGGAACAAAAAAATCGTAACAAAAGGGGGCTTTGCACGAAACTGCAAAGCCCCTTGAAATATGCGCGTCGCAAAAATCGGGACCGGATGTCTTACGGCTGCTCGTTTACCGTTGCCGTTGCCACGTCGCGAAAACCACTGGCGCTTACGGTGAGCGTTCCCGTGATCGGTGTGCTGGAATAGAGGGACAGCGTACCGCCGTCCGACGGGAACAGCTTCAAGGTTACAACGCAGGCGGAGCCGGGCGCAACGAGGCCGTCGCAATTGATCAGCGGAGTTTCGTCTCCGATTTGCAGATCGCTCTGCGGCCCTATCTGCAACGGAGTTTCCGCACACTTGTTGATCAGGAGCAGTTCCAGTCCTTTGTTGCCGTATTCGGTTAGCCCGATTCCGCGATAGATCAATTTGACGTAATCATTGTCGATCCATACGCTACCCGTCTCATCGTATTCGGGCGTGTACTGGTCGTCACCGCCTTCGACGGGAATGGAAAACGTGTATTCGTCGCCATAGAAACATCTGGGCGTAGTGGTCAAAGCACCGGACAGCGCGAGCCTTTTGAGCTGGTCGATATCGTACTGCTTTGTTATAGCGGAGAGGTCCAGCGCAAGGATCGTTTTTCCGTAATTCTCGGGTAGATATCCCTCGAAGTCGGCGTCCTGCGAACAATATCCGTTTACCGCCGGAGAGAGCGAGGATAAATAGACGGCCTTCGAAACGAGGTTTTCCACATACAGATAGACGAGGTGATTGTCCCAGCCAATGTCGGCAAGGCTTACCCTGAGCGGGTTGGATTCGTATATTGGGGAATCGTCCGCCGGGAAAGTCTGAACATAGTCCTGCGAACAGTCTGGATTATCGAGCGCCGTGCATTCCAGGGTGATCGTCGACGATTCGGCAATCTGATAGATCTGCAACAATAGCCCGACGTTCTGGAGTTCGGTGATGTTCAGCATTTCGTCAAGAGCGGGCGACAGCGGCGCGGTGAGTTCGACGTCCGCGCTGGAACCGGCATCGAGCTGCTGATACGCTTCGCCTGAACTGAAGATGAAGCCCCACCCGTTGACCGTACCGTAATAGGAATCGAGCAACACGGCGCCGGAACCGTTGTTTGTAACGGTGAGCGAAATGTCGATCGAATGATTCTGCGTGTAGGTCACGTCTTTTATGACGACGGAAGCGGCCCTTGACTGGCTGACTTCCGCGTTGGGCGAAAAGGACAAAACGCGAGGCGCGGGCGTGGGAACTGGCGTCGGTGTTGGCGTCGGTGTTGGC
>CAYUUB010000139.1:0-1409 GCA_964447725.1 uncultured Oscillospiraceae bacterium | reverse complement strand
TGGCGTCGGTGTTGGCGTCGGTGTTGGCTCCGGCATCGCCGTCGGCGTCGGCGTGGGTTCGAAAGTCGGCGCGGCGGTTGTGGCCGAATCGGCCGCCTGCCCGGTACAGGCGGTGCAGACAAGCAAAACGGCGGCAAGCAAACAGACTCCACAAAGAAGCTTTTTCATTTAGGTACCCCCCTATACTGTTTTTATAAGTGTCTTTTCAATTATACAGCAAAACGCGACAATATGAACAAAAATCAGGATGGGACGCCCAAACGCCACGTGTGCCGCCGATCACGCCGGCAGACTCGCAGACGCGATATTGCGGGCCTTATTTTTTTGATTTCGTCCGGGGCTTTTTCTTTGCTTTTGCGGTGGAGTCCGCCCGCAAACGCGCAATCCTTTCCGCGCGGTCCATGCGCTCCTTCTCCTCGGCGACCTGCCTGCGATGGACGATCAGTTCCTGTTCCATTTCGGACCGCAACGCCGCGTCGCAAAGCTTCAGGTGCTTTGCAAATGCGTTCGGATAAAGGAACTTCTTTTTTCCGTATGGTTTGGGAAAAGCGACCGTCAGGATGTTTTCCTCCTGCTGCATAATCTTGCCGGTGCCGAATATTGCGTGCTTTACGGTTGCGTTTAAGACATTCATTTAAAATTCCTTTCGATAGATTAGCCGTCGGTCGATCAAAAGCGTAAAAAAGCAGCGCGCATATCCGGCAACAAGACGTGCGTTGCGCCGAGTGGCAAGCTGCTTTTATATATTATAGCACGAAATTGGAGGAAAACGGCGTTTTTTCGTTTATTTAGGGCGTGTTTCTGGAAACACGCCCCGAATTTGCGCCCGCTTTTTATCCTGTGAAGCGCTACTGCGCCATCATGACGTTATACTGCCGCTTAATGGTTTTCAGCCGCGGCACGTCCTGCTCGCTGACGAGCGTGCAGGCGAGGCCCGCATGCCCTGCCCGGCCGGTGCGGCCGATGCGGTGCACGTAGTATTCCGGCTTGTCCGGCACGTCGTAGTTGATCACAAGGTCGATGTTTTCAACGTCGATCCCGCGCGCGGCAACGTCCGTTGCGATCAGCACCGGGGTCTTGCCGGAACGAAACGCCCGCATGATATTATTGCGCTGGTTCTGCGACAGGTCGCCGTGCAGGCACGCGACGTCCAGACCCTGCGCGGTCAGTTTCTTGGTCACGGTTTTCACCCGGCGGCGCGTATTGCAGAAGATCAGCGTAAGCCGCGGGGAAGCCTGCTGCATCAGTTGGTTAATCGTGAACAGCTTGCCGCTTTCCGCCGTGTGGACGCAAAGCTGCTGCACCGTCTTCGTCGGTTCGTTGCGCCGGCCCACCTCGACGGTGACAGGCGTTTTCAGGTAGTTGTTTGCAACGGCCGCGATCTGCTTGCTCATGGTTGCCGAAAACAG
>CAYUUB010000138.1:0-5953 GCA_964447725.1 uncultured Oscillospiraceae bacterium | reverse complement strand
GCCTGCGATCTGTTGCAAAAAGGCGGAAGACTGTGTATAATAACATTTCATTCACTGGAGGACCGCATTGTGAAGCAGGCGTTCAGACGGTTTGAGAACCCCTGCACATGCCCGCCATCCGCGCCGGTCTGCATCTGCGGAAAGGTGCCGAAGGCAAAGATCCTGACAAAAAAGCCGCTGATCGCAACACAGCAAGAAGCGGAGGAGAACCCCCGCTCGACCAGCGCAAAGCTGCGCTGCATCGAAAAAATCTGACGTTGCGGCGGGGCGTCCGACTATGCGCCGAAACGTTAAACCCGTAAGGCGCCGGAACCGAGGAGATGCAATTTGGATATTCGTTTCGACGAAGAGCCGAAAAAAGGACAATCGCCCACAACGCGATTGTATACACCGAATAAGGACGAAGAGCCGGCCGAGGAGCCCCGCGCGCACAGGACCGCCGGCAGGAGGAAGCCTTCCTCCCGCGGCGCGCAGGAACCGCACGTCCATGTGGAAAAACCGGAACTGAACCCTCTGGCGAGGATCGGGCTGATCCTGTGCGGGTTCATCTTTTCCGGCATGGTGCTGTTTACGCTGACCGGGTATGAACGCATTACCCGCGCCTATGCGGACATCAATTCGCTCAACGACGAGATCGAGGAGACGAAGCTGCGCATCAACGAGCTCGACGTACAGATCGAGTGCGCTGTGACCATTCAGGATGCGCAGGCGGTCGCGGAAGAATACGGAATGCAATATCCGGAACAGGACCAGTACGTGAAAATCGGCGATCCGCTCCCATTCTCCGGCAGCGATACGACGACGGACACGGCAGACAACGACACGACGACAACGCCCGACGATACGACGGGCGACACCGGTGATCCTACGGACGGGGGGGGCCAACCGTCCGATGGCGGTTGATCCTGACGAAAGGACGATCGATTCATGGCGAAATCTAAAGCGCCCGGACCAAAGATCAAGCGGAAGCTCGTGCTTCTGATGGTGTTTGCCGGAATTCTGATACTGGTGCTTTCACTGCGTCTCGCACAGGTCATGCTGATACAGGGCCCGGCGCTGAAGGAGAAAGCAGAGTCCCAGTGGACGAGCAGAGAAAACCTTACCGCGCAGCGCGGCAGGATCATAGATTGCAACGGTTTGGTGCTCGCGCAAAGCGGAACCGCTTACCGCGTTTTGGCGAACCCGCCGTTTATCGACGCGGACGATCGCGTCCGCATTGCGACCGAAGTTTCCGATATCCTCGGGCTGAACTACGATTATGTGCTCGAGCGCATTTCGGACACCGACCGTCAGCAGGTTCAGTTGAAACGGCAGGTGGAAAGCTCCGTCATCGACCAGCTGGAAGCGCTCCAGCTTGGCAGCGGTATCAGCTACACGACCGATATGAAACGGTATTATCCCTTCGGCCAGCTTTTTACACAGCTGATCGGATTTACCGGCATCGATACCGAGGGCCAAACCGGAATTGAAGCCGAATATGACAGCTATCTCGCCGGCGAAGACGGACTGCTCGTCACTGAGGTCGACCGGAAGGGCCAGCCGCTTTCCTATGGATATGACGACTATATTGAACCAACGGACGGCTATGACATCACGATTACCGCCGATTCCGTGACCCAATCTTATCTGGAAAAATATGTCGAGCAGTGCTACGAGGCCAACAACGCCAGCAGCGTGAGCGGGTTGGTTATGGACCCGAATACCGGGGGAATCCTGGCGATTTCCACCTATCCGTCCTTTGATCTGAACGACCCGCCGCGCGACACGGTTACCGAGCTGATGGCAATGTCCAAAAATCGCATCGTAACCGACACCTATGAAGCCGGCGACATGTTCAGCTTTGTTACGCTGGCTGCGGCGCTGGACGCCGGCACCACGTCGGTCGACAAAACGTACAAATGCTCCGGTTCGCGCATCTTCCGGCTGGAAAAAATCGTCGGATGGGATACGACGAACCAAGGGAACCGGTCGCTCGAAGAAGCGATGCAGGTATCCAGCAGCACCGCGATGATGGACATCGCCGCGGATACGGGCGTCGACACGCTTTATGATTACATCTACGGCTTCGGCTTTGGCGAATCCACGGAGTGCGGCATCCCAAGCGAGGACACGGGGGAGGTTATCCACCGCAAATACATTCGCGACGCCGACCTTGCGGAGCTGTCCTTTGGACAGACCATCACGACCACAGCGATCGAGATGGCGAACGCGTTTTGCGCGGCGATCAACGGCGGCATCGTCATGCAGCCGTATATCATCGATAACATCACCGCAACGGACGATACGGTGATCCAGCAAAACGAGCCGACGATTTTACGGCGCGTGATCAATTCTTCCACGTCCGCAACCGTGCGTTCCATCCTCCAGTCCGTTGTGGAGGAAGGCAACGGGTCCAACGCGCAGGTGCTCAACTACACGGTCGGCGGTATTACCGGCGTTTCAAGAAAGTTTGAAGAAGACGAGGTGACCGCGTCGCGCACGCGCGTCGTGGCTTCGTTCATCGGGTTCCTGCCCGTCGACGACCCGCAGCTTGTCTGCATGATCGTGATTGACGAACCGCAGGTGCCGGTTATGGAAGCAAGGAGCATTGCGGCGCCCTGGGTACAGAAGGTCCTCACCGATCTCGTGCAGTATTACGGCATTCTGCCGGACACGACGACCGAAACGACGACGGTTCCCGACGTGACCGGGCTCACGGCGGAAAAGGCTATTTACGAGCTGGCAAAGAAGGGCTTTGAGGCAAGCGTGGTCGATGACGAGCTGCAGGCCGTCGTCCTTTCGCAGTATCCCGAGGCGGGCACGGAGGCCGCGAGCGATTCGATCGTAATTCTGTATACGACCATGACGACGTTTAACGACAGCGGCGTATACACGGAGCTTGTCACAGTGCCGTCGCTTATCGAGCGGCGCAGACAGGACGCATACGACAAGCTTGCCGAAGTCGGGCTGTACCTGTCGTTTGACAAAACGCAGTGCACGGGGCAGATCATTTCCCAGTCGATCGCCGAGGGCACGCAGGTCGAACCGGGCACGACGATTTACGTCGAGTTCCCGACGCCGACGCCGAATCTTGAGGATAACGAGCCGACGCCGGCACCGGAAGAATAGCCGGCTTGCCCGGGCGCTGGCCGAAACAGGAAGCAAAGGTTCGAAAGACGGACCTTGAGATAGGAATTCATCAGCCATGAGGGACATGCGGCCAGGCGCCGCAAACAATGGGAGGGTAACACACATGCTGCTTTCGGAACTGGCAATGGCGACCGGCCTGCGCTATGAGGGCACGGACACGGATGTTCAATCCATCGAGTATGATTCGCGAAGGGTAAAACAGGGAAGCATGTTTTGCTGCATCGTCGGCGCTTTGTTTGACGGGCATACGTTCGCGGAGGGCGCGGTGAAGAGCGGCGCCTGCGCGCTGCTGGTCGAGCGCGAGTTGCCGATCGACGTGCCGCAGATCGTCGTGAAAAATGCCAGGAAGGCGATGGCCGAAATGGCGGCTGCGTTTTACGGATATCCGCAGCGCGAAATGATGATGCTTGGCGTGACCGGCACGAACGGAAAGACGACCACGACGTATATGGTCAAGGCGATCGCTGAGCAGGCGGGCAGGAAAGTCGGCGTGATCGGGACGATCCGAAACATGATCGGCTCCGAAAGCCTCCATACGGAGCGTACCACGCCGGAATCGGTCGACCTGTTCCGCATCCTTCGCATGATGGCGGACGCACATGTCGACCTCGTTGTGATGGAAGTCAGCTCCCATGCGCTGGAGCAGTTCCGCGTACATGGCATCAAATTCGACGTCGGCCTGTTTACGAACCTGACGCAGGACCATCTGGACTATCATAAATCGTTCGACAACTATCTCCACGCAAAAAAAACGCTGTTCCTCAACAGCAAAAAGGCGGTCGTCAACGTGGACGACCCGTATTCGAACCGGATTATGGAAGGACTGACGATCCCGATTCTGACATTCGGCGTGCGTGACCGCGCGGACATTTCCGCGACCGATATCGATATCACCACGAACGGCGTGCAGTTCGACCTGCACACGCCGGAGGGCGAGGTGCTGATGCACCTTGCGATTCCCGGGCTGTTTTCTGTGTTTAACGCGATGGGCGCCGTCGGTATGGCGCAGTCCGTCGGCATCAAGCTCAGTGCGATCAAGGACGGGCTGGAGTCGCTGCGGAGCGTGTCCGGCCGGCTGGAGCCGGTGAAGACGAACCGCGGGTTCTCGGTGTTCGTCGACTATGCGCATACGCCGGACGCGCTGGAAAATGTGCTGAAGACCGTCCGCCAGTTTTCAAAAGGGCGCGTCATCTGCGTATTCGGCTGCGGCGGCGACCGCGACAGGGCGAAACGCCCGATCATGGGTGAGATCGCCGGGCGTTTTTCAGAACTGGCGGTGATTACGAGCGACAATCCGCGCACCGAGGACCCGATGGCGATCATCGATTCCATCGAAGAGGGCATGAAGCGCAGCGGCACGAAATACACCATCATCGAAAACCGCAAGGAAGCGATCCGGTATGCGCTTTCGCTGGCGAAGAAAAACGACGTGATCATGATCGCGGGCAAGGGCCACGAAAACTATCAGGAGATCAACGGCACCAAGTACCATTTTGACGACAAGGAGATCGTTGAAGAGCTACTGAATGAAATGTAAGCCAATGGAAATTCCGCATTTTCGCCCGGCGGCGCGGCCGCGGGAACGGTGAATGCGGAATTCGTATGTAATACGGGATGGAGCGCGCCGTTGCCGGACGGACGATCGGCCGGCAAAGGGGATTGTTTCAGGCGCGCGGATGGGGTTATAATATCGCTATGTTTAAAATTCTTTTAACCGCATTGACCGCTTTCACGATTGTGTGGCTGCTCGGCCCGCTGTTTATTCCCATGCTGCACAGGCTGAGATTCGGCCAGATCGAGCGGGAACTCGGCCCGGAGTCGCACAAAAAAAAGCAGGGGACGCCGACGATGGGCGGCATCATGACACTGCTGGCGATCCTGGTCGCGTCGCTTCTGTTCGGGCTGGACGGTATGGAGTTTGTCCTGCCGACGTTGCTTGTGACCTTTGCGTTCGGCCTTGTGGGGTTTCTGGACGATTTTCTTAAGATTCGCAGAAAGAACAACCTCGGCCTGCGCGCTTATCAGAAGCTGTTTGTGCAGGTCGTGATCTCCGTGCTGGTCGCCGTCTGGGCGTACCGGTCGCCGCTGATCGGATCGTCGCTGTACCTGCCGATTTCCGGCGGGGAATGGGACATCGGCGGCTGGTATATCCCGCTTGTGGCGTTTATGATGATCGCGGAGGTCAACGCTGTGAACCTGACCGACGGACTGGACGGCCTCGCCACGAACGTAACGATGGTTTACGCGCTGTTCATGGTCGGCATTTTTGCGGTCATGACGACGCGCGCCAACCAGAACGGCGAGCTGCTGCTTGGAACGAACTATAACGGCATGGCGATCTTTTGCGCGGCCATCGTCGGCGCTTCGATCGGCTTTTTGCGGTTCAACACTTATCCCGCAAAGGTGTTTATGGGCGACACCGGCTCGCTCGCGCTGGGCGGCGCGGTGAGCATGATTGCGATTTTGAGCCGCTCGCTGATCATATTGCCGATCATGGGCTTCTGCTTCCTCGGGAGTGCGCTTTCGGTCGTTTTGCAGGTCGCGAGCAACCACCTCAACCATGGCAAGCGGATGTTCAAGATGGCGCCGATCCACCATCATTTTGAGCTCATGGGCGTGCCTGAACCGCGCATCGTCGTCATGTACACGATTCTGACCACGGTACTGTGCGCAATCTGCCTGCTGCCGTATCTCAGATAGAACCATTTTCGCCCGGACGAAGCGCCGGGCGCTTTTTTCGGAGGCGCAATCCATATGGAAACAACACATACAGCGCTGATCGTCGGCATGGCAAAAAGCGGCGTCGGCGCGGCAAAACTGCTGA
>CAYUUB010000137.1:0-5969 GCA_964447725.1 uncultured Oscillospiraceae bacterium | reverse complement strand
GTATGCGCCGATCATGTGGAACGGCGACCAGCACACGGACTGGACGGTGGATTACGGTATCCCGACCGTCCTCCCGGCGGCGTTTTCACTGGGATTTTCCGGCATGACGCTGTCCCATGCGGATATCGGCGGTTTCTTTTCGATCGGCGGAATCGCGCGCGACGCGGAACTGCTGGTCCGCAGCATGGAAGTCGGCGCGTTTTCGCCGCTGATGCGTTCGCACGAAAGCATCCGTCCCGAAGCGAACGCACAGCCGTATGACGAAAACGTCGTGCGGCACACCGTCCGGCTGTCCCAGGCGCACCGCACGCTCGCGTCCTATTTACAGCGCGTTATGGAGGAAGCGCGCGAAGGCGTGCCCGCCGTCCGTCCGGATTTCTACGATATAAACGATTTTTCGAAGCATGGCGATGCGCAAAGTTACTTTCTCGGAAGCGACCTTTACGTCTGCCCGGTTTATCAAAAAGGCGCCGGGCAGCGCAAGGTGCGGTTGCCTGAAGGCAAATGGATTCATTTGTGGAGCAAACAGCCGTTTTCCGAAGGCGAACATGTCGTCCCGGCGCCGCCGGGCTCGCCGGCGGTGTTTTATCGCGCAAACAGCACGTTTGCGGGGCTGTTCGCCTCGATCGAATAAGGCGAACGACTGTAAGGACGTTTTCTATTTATCGTAAGTAAAGTAACCGCCGTTTTTATAAAACGCATCGATCGCAAGGATGCAGGCCGCTTTATCCTCAAGTTGCAGGTTGAAGCGGCTTTTTTGCGCATAACCGAGATTCCGGTCGAAACCCGCGCGCAGATGCACCTGCAGGCTGTCGTAATAATACGGAAGCTCAAAAATGCTGCCGTAGAGTACGACCTGCACGGGATCGAGCGTGTAGACCACGGCCTTGATCGCGCTGGAAAGTTTGGACGCGGCGTTTTGCACAATGGCGTCCACAGCAAGGTCTCCGGCGGACGCGGCGTCCATAATCAGCGGCAGCGTCACCCGATTCTGATGCCCGCCCGTCAGCGCATACAGCCGCGGCGTCGTTTCCGCCGAATAGATGCTGCACACGTCGTCGCTGATCGCCATTGGAGAGGCGATGGTTTCGAGACATCCCGTTTTACCGCAATGGCAGGGCTTCCCGCCGTTTTCAACGATCGGGATGTGGCCGAACTCGGAGCATTTGCCGCTGCTTCCGGCCAGAATGCGGTGGTCGGCGGAAATCGCGCCGCCGATGCCTTTTTCGCAGCGGATAAAAAAGATGCTGGACGCCTGCTCTTCGGAAAAGAACATGTGCGCGCGAAACATGCCGCGAACGTTGTTGTCCATCGTCGTATAGAAACCCGTCTGTTCGGAAATCAGCTCGGCGAGCGGGACGTTTGCCTCCGCCAGCGCCCCAAAGGAATTGACGCTCTTTTGCTTCTTTTCATCGACGATGCCGCGCACGGCGACGCCGAGGCCGACGATGCTTTTACGGCTGATTTTATGCTGTGCCAGGAGTTTCGGCAGACGGTCGGACAATATTTTGAGCATACGCGCCACCGGAAGGCTCGCTTCGCAGGAAACCGCATCCGAAAAAAGCAGCACGCCGTCCAGCGACGTCGCGGAAATCAGCAACTCCTGGAGGTTCAGGGAAATTCCAAGCGAAACGTAACGCTTGAAGTTGATGTTCACCATGATTTCCTTGCGTCCGGCGGACCCGTTGGACTCCAGCGTATCGCCCTCGTAGAGCAGCCCTTCGCCGATCATCTCGGATACGATCATCGTGATGGCGGCCGGAGTAAGCGACATCTCCTCAGCCATCCGCTTGCGGCTCATCCCCCCGCGCTCGTGCAGGAGGTGTAAAATAACGCTGCGATTGTAGCGCTTGACGGTGCTCATATTATCTCCGCGATGGTTCATGAAAGGCTCCTTATGGCACAGGTGCCGGCGCCTGTGTTAATGAATACAAGTTTATCAGACAAAAGTAAAAAAATCAATTGATTTAGTCTATTAATCAATGGTATACTAATTCTGCTGCAGAGGAAAAAATCTGCTCCTATCTATCGTATCTGTATTAATGGAGGACCATCAAAATGGAAAATTCGGACATCATTGCGGAACTGGTCGCAAAGGCAAAAATCGCACAGGCGCAGGTTGCCGATTATTCGCAAGAACAGATCGACCGCGTGTGCACCGCCGTCGCATGGGAAGTGTACTGTGACGAAAACATCGCGCAGCTTGCCGAACTTGCCGTTTCTGAAACCGGCATGGGCACGGTTGCCGATAAGATCCAAAAGCACAAAAATAAGGTGCTCGGCGTTATCGACGACGTGCTTAAGGCAAAATCGGTCGGCCTCATCGAGGAGGACGCGGCGCGCGGCATCAAAAAATATGCGAAACCCGTCGGCGTAATCGGCGCGCTGACGCCCGTTACGAACCCGACGGCGACGCCCTCGAGCAACGCCGTTTCCATCCTCAAGGGCAGGAACGCGGTGATTTTTGCACCGCATCCCCGCGCGAAAAAGAGCACGAAGCTCGCCGTAGACTTTATGCGGAACGGCCTGGAAAAAGCCGGTGCGCCGGCGGACCTGATTCAGGTTATTGAAGAGCCGAGCATCGACCTTACGGGCGAACTGATGCGGCAGGTGGACCTCGTCGTCGCGACCGGCGGCGGGCCGATGGTAAAAGCCGCTTATTCCAGCGGGACGCCCGCTTTCGGCGTAGGCCCCGGCAATTCCTGCCAGATCGTAGCGGAAGATGCGGACATTTCCGACGCCGCGCGGAAGATCAAGACCAGCAAGACGTTTGACAACGCCACATCCTGCTCTTCGGAGAACTCCATTGTCGTGCAGGAAAGCATCTACAGCGCGATGATGCAGGCGTTGATTGCCGAAGGCGGCTATCTTGTTACCGGCGAAGAACGCCAAAAACTAAAAGACGCCATGTGGAAAGTGAATAAGAAGGGACGCCTGACCATCAATGCGAACATCGTGGCGCGAAGCGCAAAGGCCATTGCCGAACTGGCCGGCTTCGACGTGCCGGAATCCACAGTGATGCTGCTTGTGGAAGGCGAGATGCCGCTTGAGAAGGACCTCTTTGCGGAAGAAAAACTTTCGCCGGTGCTGACGGCCTGGAAATACGGCGAATTCGGCGAAGGCGTGCAGATCCTCAAACGGCTGACCGACAATTCCGGCCGCGGCCACAGCTGCGGCATTCACACCTTCAACCAGGGCTATATCGACTATCTCGGGGAGCATATGCAGACTAGCCGCATCATCGTACGTCAGCCGCAGGCCGCGGCAAACGGCGGGGCCTTTTTCAACGGCATGCCGTCCACGGTCACGCTGGGCTGCGGCACCTGGGGGAACAACATCACGAGCGAAAACATCACTTACAAGCACTTTCTTAACGTAACCTGGCTCTCCGTCCCAATCGCGCCGCACCGCCCGACGGACGAAGCAGTCTTCGGCGCGTACCTCAAAAGCCTGAAGGCCTGACCAAAATGGGAAAGGAAGCAGGAACACCATGAAGCTGTTTGAATATCAGACAAAGGAAATCTTAAAAAACGCGGGCGTCCCGATTCCGCAATCCGTGCTGATCGAATGCGCGGACGACGTGGGGGACGCGGTTGTAGCCGTCGGTTTGCCCTGCGTGCTTAAGTGCCAGGTGCTTTCCGGCGGGCGCGGGAAGGCGGGGCTCGTCAAACTCGTCCAAACGGTCGATGAAGCCGCCGCGCTTGCAAAGCGGTACTTTGCCGAAGTACCGTCGCTCCACGCGGTGCTGGTCGAGCAGGCGGCGGACATTGAAAGCGAACTCTACCTTGCCGTCACCATCGACGCGCCGAGCGGAAAAGCCCTGCTTATGGGCTGCGCGGAGGGCGGCGTGGAGATTGAGACGATTGCTGCGAACACGCCGGAGAAGATTGTGAAGGAATGGATCGATCTGGATAAGGGACTGCAGCCGTTTGAGATCAGCGATTTTGCATTCCGGCTCGGCCTGCGCGGCGATTTGCTGAAGAAGGTTTCCAGAATATGCGGCGCGCTTTACAGGGCGTTCCGCTCGATGGACGCCGAGCTTGTCGAAATCAATCCCCTGTTTCTGACGAAGGCGGGCGAGGCGGTCGCGGGCGACGGCAAACTCAGCATCGACGACAATTCCATGTTCCGCCATACGGCCTATGAAAAAGGGCGGAGCTATTATCAAAGCGACATGGAATACGAAGCCGCGCAGGAAGGCATCCCGTATATCGAGTTCGACGGCGACATCAGCCTGATGTGCGCCGGCGCAGGGCTTGCCAACACCGTTTACGACCTCGTCAATTACGAAGGCGGAACGGTGGCCAATTACCTCGAGTTCGGCGGGCCGAACTATATGAAGGCCGGTACGGCGATGCGCCTTTGCCTTGCGAACGAACCGAAGGTCGTCCTTATCGTCACGTTCGGCACCATCGCCCGTGCGGACGTAATGGCCGAGGGCATCGCGAAGGCCGTGCGGGAGTTGAAGCCGGGTTGTCCCATCGTCGCATGCCTGCGGGGCACCGGCGAGGAGCGCGTGGACGAAATCCTCGCGCCGGTCGGGCTGAAACGGCTCTCGGACACGGAAGAAGCGGTGCGCAAAGCGGTTGCCATCGCGGACGGGAGGGCACAGGCATGAGCATTTTAATCGATCAAAACACGCGCGTCCTCGTTCAGGGCATTACCGGCAAGGAAGGGTCTTTCTGGACGCAGCATATGGTGGAGATGGGCACCAGGGTGGTCGCGGGCGTGACGCCGAACAAACAGGGACAGGTCTGCTGCGGCGCGCCGGTTTACCACAGCGTGCGAAACGCGGTGCGCGAACACGCCGTCGACGCGGCGATGGTGTTCGTCCCGCCAAAATTTGTTATGGACGCGGTCATGGAATCGCTCGATTCCGGCATCCGCCTGATCGTCACACTGGCCGACGGCATCCCCCTGCATGAGCAGGCGAAGGTCCGCGCGGCGGCGCTTTCCTGCGGCGCGACCGTCGTCGGCGGGAACACGTCCGGCATCATTGCGCCGGGCAAGGCCATGATGGGCAGCATTCCATACTGGATCGAACGCGTCTACAAGCCCGGCCGGATCGGCATCATGACGCGCAGCGGCTCGCTGACCAACGAGGTGACCGCAATGGTCGTCGCCGCGGGATTCGGCGTTTCAACGCTTATCGGCGTAGGCGGGGACCCTGTGCCCGCGGCGCGGTTTGCAGAGTTTTTGCCTGCGTTCGAAGCGGACGGCGAAACCGACGCGGTGGTCATCATCGGCGAACTGGGCGGGACCATGGAAGAAGAGGTCGCCGAGGCGGTGAAAACGCGGCGGTTTACAAAGCCGCTTGTCGCGTTCCTTTCCGGCCGCACCGCGCCGGCAGGCACGCGAATGGGACACGCCGGGGCGATCATCACCGGCGGAAAGGGCTCGGTGGCGGACAAAACGCGCGTGCTCGAGTCGGCCGGCGCGCTGGTGGCCCGCCGTCCGCGCGAAGTCGGGACCCTTTTGAATACCGCATTAGCCGAAAGGAAGTAATTCATGGCCAAAGGCTCCGCAAACCGGTCTCTAGCCGTGCGGTTTTTCTGGGTGGCGGCGTCCGCCCTGCTGCTTGCGGCGGCAATTCTGATTCCGCTGCCGGATAAAATCGTTTCGCTCAACGGAGCGGAGCTGACGCAGCAGGGGCGCGTCGTGCTCGGGGTGCTGCTATTTTGCCTGCTGCTTTGGATCACGGAACCGATTCCGTTCCATATCGCCGGGCTGCTCGGCATGGTGCTCCTGGCGCTGCTCGGCGCGGACAGCTTCGGGAGCGTGGTCAGGCTCGGCTTCGGCAACGATACGGTTCTGTTTTTCATCGGCGTGCTCGCGCTTTCGGCCTGCATCACAAAAAGCGGGCTTGGCCGGCGCATTTCAACGCTGATTTTACGGCTGACCGGCAATCAAACGCGTTTTATCATCCTCGGTTTTTTGATCGCCGGTGCGATCATCGGGATGTGGATCAC
>CAYUUB010000136.1:0-6020 GCA_964447725.1 uncultured Oscillospiraceae bacterium | reverse complement strand
CCCCCAAGTTATTTACAGTTTATCATACTGTCTAACTTTAGGGGTGCAGTTCAAAACGTTGCGGGAGTGTTTCGAAGCCTGAAACGGCTAGAACGACATGAGGTTCAGGCCGTCCTGCTCGGAGTATTTGCGTTCGATCGCCTCCGGCAGAAGCTGTATGAAGATTTCCGCAGTCCCGCCGATCATCGCGGACGACAGATGCCCGCCGAGCGCCTGACCGTTCGACCTTGCAAGCGTGATGTGCAGATGCGTGTACGGCTCGCCGTTCATCCGCGAGAGATTGCCGGAAAGATGCGATACCTCGAGCGGTTCGTGGAATTCGTTTTTATAATACTGCCGGTCCGCAGGATCGAACAGGGCGACCACCGCGTCGGAAACCGCGCCGATGCCGCTGACGACTCCGGCTTGGATATTGTATTGCTTTGCCGCGTTTAGCACGGATGCCACGATTTCTTCGCCGCGTTCGAGGCGTATGGCAATCACATGCCCCGTTTGAAATTCTTTTGCCGTCATAACAAACCTCCTCCGACTGCTTTGGGATTATGCGTCCGCTACCATTCTAGCACATTTTTCATACGGCAGCGCGCAGGCTTGCGGTAACTTTTTCGCGGCGCTTCATTTCTTAGTGTTGCAATTCGGAATTTGTCTGCTATAATATATCTAACAGATATATAGGAGCAGCATATGCGACAAACGGACTTCATGATTCTGGGACTGCTCGGCGAATCGCCGCTGAGCGGTTATCAGATCAAAAAAATAGTGGACATCCGGTTCCGGTTTTTCTGGAGCGAAAGCTTCGGGCAGATTTTTCCCGCGCTCAGGTCGCTTGCGTCGGAGGGGATGATTGAAGAGGTACCAGCGGACGGCGCGCAAAAACGCGGGCGGAAGACCTATCGCATTACGCCCGCCGGAACGGAAGCGCTTAAACACTGGCTGATGCAGCCGGTGGAGAAGGAGACGTATCGGCTGGAGATACTGCTGAAGATGTATTTTTCCAACTATGTCGAGCCGGAAGCGATGCTCAACCATATGCAGGCGTTTCAGGCGGCGCACAGGCAGCAGCTCTATATTCTGGACCGGTTTCAAAAGGAGGTCGAAGGGATCATCGACCGGGACGAAAACCACGGGGAGGTCCTGCGCGTGATCGACTGCGGGCAGAAGCTCAACCGGGCGTATCTGGAATGGAGCCGGGAAACCATTGTATACCTGGAAAGGAAGAAGAACAATGCGGCAAAAAATTCGTAGGATTATCCTGTTCGTTTCTCTGGCGCTGTTCCCGGTGACGATGAACTATCTTTCGCCGTATGTTTCGATCGACGGCGCGATGGCGGGCGTCGTTTCCGGCAGCGTGATCGTGTTTTTCCTGCTGTTTCTTTCGGGACTGTTTTTCGGGCGGGCCTGGTGCGGTTGGGTTTGTCCGGCGGGCGGGCTCGCGGAAATATGCACGGCGGTGAACGCAAAACCTGTGCCTGCAAAGAAGCTGCGGATCGTCCGATATTCGATTTTTACCGTCTGGTTTGCAATTCTGATCACAGGGTTCGTGCTTGCGGGCGGCATCCGCGGCGTTGATCCGCTGCACCTGACCGAACGCGTGATCTCCGTCGACGAACCGGCAAAATACATCGTATACTACATGGTGCTGCTGATCTTCTTTGTGTTGACGATCGCAATCGGCCGGCGCGGCGCATGCCATACGGTCTGCTGGATGTCTCCGTTTTTGACGGCGGGCATGTGGCTGGGCCGCAAGCTGCATTTTCCGCAAATGCGCATCCGGGCGGATGCAAGCGCCTGCATCGACTGTAAAAAATGCAGCCAGAAATGCCCGATGAGCATCGACGTCTGCGAGCAGGTAAAGGGCGGGAGCGTACAATCCCTCGACTGTATCCTTTGCGGCGAGTGCGTGGACGCCTGCCCCAGGGGCGTGCTCTCCTACCGAAAAAAGAAATAGCGGTTAACGAACAAACAAACCCGGAGCCGAAAGGTTTCGGGTTTGCTTTATACGAATTGGAAAAGAAAATTGGACAAAATTGTGGCTTTGCCGTTGTTCCATTGACGCGATCCGAATGTAAAGGCTACAATAACGGTGGGTAATGATTTGCATCGAAAACCTGTACGTAAGATTGGAGAACAAGATGAAATTTGATTATTACATGCCGACGCGCCTGCTCTTTGGCGCGGGGAAGCTGAAGGAACTGCACAAGCACGACCTGCCCGGTAAAAAGGCGCTGATCGTGATGACCGGCGGCAGGAGCCTGCGCGCAAACGGATACCTCGGGACGCTTGAGGACGAGCTCGCCGCGGCGGGCGTCGGATACAGCATTTACGACAAGGTTACGCCGAACCCGACGAAGTCAATCGTGATGGCGGGCGCGAAAAAGGCGCGCGACGAGGGATGCGATTTCGTCGTTGGCTTCGGCGGCGGCAGCAGCATCGACGCGGGCAAGGCTATCGCGGTTATGGCGAACAACCCCGGCGACTACTGGGACTATATCTTCGGGGGAACGGGCAAAGGGATGCCTGTGCCGAACGATCCGCTGCCGGTGGTTGCGATTACGACGACCGCCGGAACCGGAACGGAGGCGGACCCGTGGACCGTTGTCACAAAGGAAGAAACGAACGAGAAGATCGGCTTTGGTTACGACAGGACGTTCCCGGTGCTGTCGGTTATCGACCCGGAACTGATGCTGACCGTTCCGCCCGCGCTGACCGCCTATCAGGGCTTCGACGCGCTGTTCCACAGCACGGAAGGATACCTCAACGTTATGGCGTATCCCATCAGCGACGCGTTCAGCCTCCGCGCAATCGAACTGGTCGGCAAATCGCTCGCGCGCGCGGTACGGGACGGAACCGACCTGGAAGCGAGGGCCGACGTAGCGCTGGCCAACACGCTCTCCGGGCTGGTCGAGTCCACATCCGGCTGTATTTCCGCACATTCGCTCGCGCACGCGATGGGCGCACTCCGGCCGGATATCCCGCACGGCGCGGCGCTGATCATGACCAGCAAGGCGTATTATGAAAAATTAGTGGAGAAAGGCTGTTGCGATGCGCGTCTAACCGAAATGGCGCGAAAGCTTGGGAAGCCGGACGCGGCAAAACCGGCGGATTTTGTGGAAGCGCTGGTGAAATTACAGGCAGACTGCGGAGTGGACGCGCTCAAAATGTCCGACTACGGGATCGGCTACGGCGATTTGCCGGAATATGTGGAAAACGCTTTCGACACTATGGGCGGATTGTTCGACCTCGACCCCTGCAGACTTTCGCATGCGGACTGCCTGGAGATCCTTCAAAAGTCCTATCGATAGATTGGAAACACACCCTAAAGAAAACCTCCGGCAAAACGAAATTGTGCTTGCCGGAGGTTTTTTAATGCGCCAATGTGCCTTCTCAAAGATGATTTGTCTGCAACAAAACATGGGTAAAGCCATAATTTGTTTGAAACAAATGAGACAAGATGCTATGATCAAATCGTACCAAATCCTATCGAATACTGCGCATAGCCACGTTTAGTACACCGACAAATGAACAGGAGGCACGCAAATGGAAGCATATCCGCATCTTTTTGAACCGATCCGAATCGGAAACGTATGGGTCCCGAACCGTATTTGCCATGTCCCGACGGACGTCAGCTCGTCCAACGCGGACGGTTCCGTCAGCGAACGCGACATCTACCATCACAGCGAGATCGCAAAGGGCGGAACAGGGCTCGTGATTGTCGGCGCGACGACGCCGGACGCCGCAACGGGCCGACCGACCGTGACCTGCCTCTGTGCCGACGCGGACAACTTTATTCCGGGGCTGACGCGGCTGGCTGCGTCCATGCACCGCTATGGCGCGAAATGCGCCGTGCAGTTGCAGCATCCCGGCAGGCAGTGCGCCATCCCGCGGCACAATACCATGAGCACGAACGATATGGTGCTTAAGCTTCCCTGGTCGGCTGGCCACGAGATCGTCTATGCCAACGCGGAGGAAAAAGGCAAGCCGGTCCGCGCGATGACCACGGAAGAAGTGCTCGACATGGTCGATAAGTTTGCCGACGCCGCCTGGCGCGTCAGGCAGGCGGGGTTCGACGCGGTGGAACTGCACGCCGCGCACGGATATCTGATTTCGCAGTTTATGAGTCCCCTGCTCAATCGGCGTATCGACCGCTTCGGCGGTAGCTTTGAAAACCGCATGCGCTTTCCGCTGGCCATCATCGACCAGATTCAGAAAAAGTGCGGCAGGGATTTTCCGATCATCGTCCGGTATTCCGCGGACGAGTGGGTCGACGGCGGTCGCGAAATTGAAGAGAGCGTTGAGGTCGCGAAAGTGCTTGAACAGGCGGGTGTCGCCGCGCTGGACCTGAGTCAGTGCATTCAGGAGAGCCCCGGCGCGGGATTCGACCCGATGTATTACCCGGAAGGCTGGACGGCATATGCGTCCATAGCGGTCAAAAAGGCCGTCGGCATTCCCGTTATCAACAGCCACACGCTCAGAAATCCCGATTTTTGCGAGCGCATGCTGGCAGACGGCGAAACGGATATGGTCGGCCTTGCGCGGCAGCTCCTTGCGGACCCGTACTGGCCGGTTAAGGCAAAGATGGGCAAGGTAGCTGATATCCGTCGATGTATTTCCTGCCTGACCGGTTGCTGGCAGGAGAGCATGATGGCGAAAAAGGAGATCGGCTGCGCCATCAATCCGGCCTGCGGCAACGAAGCGTTCGGGGAACTCAAAGCGACCGACAGGCCGCTGAACGTTGCGATCGTGGGCGGCGGTCCGGCCGGCATGGAAGCCGCGCGCATCGCGGCCGTGCGCGGACACACGGTGGCGCTGTTTGAAAAGACCGGAGAGCTTGGCGGTGCGATATTGGGCTGCTGCATGACGCCCGGCAAGGAGAAGATGAAATGGTATGCGGACTGGATTCGCGTTCAGCTCAAAAAACTGCCGGTCGAAATCCGCCTGAACACCACGCCTGACGTCGACGACCTGAAGGGTTTCGACGCGGTGCTCAACGCCACGGGCGCGTCCAGTTACGTGCCGGAGTGCATCGGCAAGGGCAAGGTGCTTGGCTTTGAAAGCGTTATCGCCTGCCCGAAGGTCAACTGCGAATTCCACCCCGGTAACCGTATGCCTGTGAAGATCGGCGAAAAAGTGCTGGTCTGGGGCGACCACTATGCGGCAGCGGACACCGCGGCATACCTTGCGTCCATCGGAAAACAGGTGACCATCGTCACCGAAAACAAGGAGTTCGGCAGCACGGTGGAGGTCATCCATATGTATGTTCTGCGAAAACGCTTCCGCCAGATGGACGCGGAAGCGCTGGAGTCCAGGCCGTTCCGGTATCCGGTGAAAGTGATCGAGAGCAGCACGGTGTATTCCGTTTCCGACGGGGAAGTCGTCGTTCAGGACAAGAATTTTAACCGAACGGCACTGCCTGTCGACACGGTGGTGTCCTGCCATACGCGACCGAACGACGCGTTCTTTGCCGAGTTGCTGAAAGCCGGCATTCCCGCGTTTAACGTCGGCGACGCCGTTCGTCCGCGCAACCTCAACGCCGCCGTGCACGAAGGAGCGATGTTCGGCCTGAATCTGGACGCCGACATGCTGGTCAATCCCAACGGCGCAATGATGAACAACCTGCCGCTCGATGTGCTCGGGCAGCTCAAAAACTGAAAGTAAGATCAGCAACCAACCGACGAACCCCTCCCGTATATCGATGCGTGGGAGGGGTTCGCTTTGCCAAAACGAGAAAATTTTTGACAAACAACCTATACTATACTATATTATGTTGTTATCTAAGATTATATTTGCTTATCGATCGAAGGGCATCACGGATTTAGTTTGTTTTCAGGAGAAATAAATGCAGAATGCGCTGTACGTGGAAATCACTCTGACCGGTATTCTATTACTGACGGTTATCCTCGTTAATCAGCGGAGCTTCATGGGTGTTTCCGCGCTGCAAAGACAGTTTAATAATATGGTTTACACACTGATCGCGATTCTGGTTATCGACGCTGCGTGCTGGCTTATCGACGGTAAAATAT
>CAYUUB010000135.1:0-6082 GCA_964447725.1 uncultured Oscillospiraceae bacterium | reverse complement strand
TTCGGCACCGGGCTGTACCGGACGCCGCCGTATGTCGCGGTCAAGGTGCCGGTCTTCTCGTTTGAAAAGCTTGCGGACGTCGATACCCTGCTCGATCCGGAGATGAAGTCCACGGGCGAAGTGCTGGGGATCGGCAAAACGCGGGACGAAGCGCTTTATAAAGGCCTCGTTGCCGCCGGATATAAGATGAAACGGCGCGGCGGGCTGCTCGTCACCGTCCGGGACAGCGACAAGAGCGAGATTACGGACGCGGTGCGGAAATTCGCCGGTCAGGGCTTCACCGTATACGCCACGAAGGGTACCGCACAGGCCATCCGCGACGCGGGCATGGACGTTACAGAGGTCAAAAAGCTGCACGAATCGTCCGACAATATCATGACGCTCATGGAAAGCGGCGAAGTGGACTATATTATCTCCACCTCGTCAAAGGGACGGATTCCATCCAGAGACAGCGTCAAGATACGCCGTAAGGCGGTTGAACGCGCAATCCCCTGCATCACCTCGGTCGACACGGCGAACGCGCTTGCGGACAGTCTCAGAAGCCGCTTTACCCAGCGCAGCACGGAGCTTGTGGACATCAACCACATGCGCACGGAAAAGATGCGGTTGAGCTTCACCAAGATGAACGGCACGAGCAACGACTACATCTATTTCAACTGCTTCGACCGGCGGATCGATTCGCCGGAATCGCTGAGCGTGTACCTGTCCGACCCGCACGGCGGCATCGGCGGCGACGGCGTGATTTTGATCTGCCCGTCGGACGTTGCGGACGCGAAGATGCGCATTTTCAACCGCGACGGCAGCGAGGGAAAGATGTGCGGCAACGGCATCCGCTGCGTCGGCAAATATTTGTATGACAACGGCTTTACGGACAAAACCGAGCTGACGATCGAAACGCTGAGCGGAAACAAACGCCTGCGGCTTTATGTGCGCGGTGGAAAGGTCAAGTCCGTCGCCGTGGATATGGGCAGGGCCGAGCTTGCGCCGAACGATATCCCAGTGCAACTCGAAGGCGGCCGCATCGTCGGCAGAGCCGTGGAGATTGAAGGGAAGCCATATGAGATCACCTGCGTCTCCATGGGCAATCCGCATTGCGTCGTCTTTACGGAAAATCCCGATTTGCTGGAGATTGAAAAGATCGGCCCCGCGTTTGAGAACGCGCCGATCTTTCCCGATCAGGTGAACGCGGAGTTTGTCAAGGTGATCGACAGCCACACGCTTAAAATGCGCGTTTGGGAGCGCGGCAGCGGCGAGACGCTGGCCTGCGGCACCGGCGCGTGCGCGGCCGTGGTCGCCGCGGTGGAAAACGGATTTTGCGAAAAAGGCGAGGACGTCACGGTTCGCCTGCGCGGCGGAGACCTGCTGGTGCGTTACACCGACGAAACGGTGCTGATGACGGGCGACGCAAGAAAGAATTTCGAAGGAGTTGCAGAGCTGTAAAAGAAGAAGGTGAAAAACAACCAAAAACTGGAAACAACCGCGGTTTGCCTCTTCTCGGGCGGACCGCGTCTTTTGGCGTGCGCCGCCGAAGCGCTTCACGGCCGAACGGGGTCGGGCCATTGAGAAAAACAGGATTTTGTAATACAATAATCCGTGCGAAACATCGATTTTTATACCGGCTTTACAACTGAGAAAGCAAATTCGATTAAAAAGAGAAACGGCGAAAAAACAGAATGTTCGCGCATGCATTGCATAAAGACGTGCGCGAACGGTTTGGGAGCTAGGATTGATGAAAAAAATTCTGCTGTTAACCACGGGCGGAACCATCGCTTCGAGAGAGGGTGCAAACGGCCTTCAGCCGGTCCTCGGCGCAAGCGAGCTTTTACATGCGTTCACTTACGACGCTTCACGTTTCGACGTCACCGCCGTAGGCGTGCTGGATATGGATTCTTCCAACATCCAGCCGGAGGAGTGGCAGGTCATAGCGAAGAAGATCGGGCGGGAATATGAGAATTACGACGGGTTCATTATCACCCACGGGACCGACACGCTGGCGTATACGGCGTCGGCGCTCAGCTACATGCTGCGGGATTTGAAAAAGAGCGTGGTTCTGACGGGCTCGCAGATTCCGATCGGGCAGGACGTCAGCGACGCGCAAACGAACCTGACGACGGCGTTATGGGCCGTCGAAGCGGATATCTGGGGCGTGACGGTCGCGTTTAACCGGCGAATTATTCGCGGAACGCGCGCCGTCAAGGTCAGCACCATGAGTTTCGACGCGTTTCAGAGCGTAAACGCGCCGTATTTGGCGCAGATCACGGCGGAAGGAATGCATGTTGTGGACGACGGGCATCGATACGCCGGGCCGGGCAAGCCGTTTACCGTTGCGCCGGAGCTTTACAGCAAAGTTTTTCTTTTAAAGGTGATTCCGGGAACGCAGCCGGATTTGATCGAAAGCCTGCCCGCGCTGGGGTACAAAAGCCTTGTGATCGAAGCGTTCGGTGCAGGCGGCATTCATTATCTGCACAGGAATCTTTTGCGCTCGCTGGAGCGGCTGGTCGAAAGCGGAATCCTGGTCGTTATCTGCAGCCAGTGTCTCTATGACTGCAGCGATCTGACGCTTTACGAAGTAGGGCGGCAGCTGCTTGACGTCGGCGTGGTTCCGGCTCTGGACATGACTACCGAAGCGATCGTTACAAAGCTTATGTGGATCTGGGGCCGGACGGACGATTATAGTACGGCGAAAGAGCTCTTTTGCCGTAATCTTGCCGGGGAAATGTCGTGAATATAGCCATGCGTCTTCCACGTGCGGCAATCGAATTTTTCAACACAGACGGATACGAAAAGCAGGATTTTTGCAGTCGTGCGTTATGCGTCCGGCTGTGTTTTTTGGAATTTTGACGGAAAATGCCGGATCGGGCGCTTTGGGGATAGCCGAATCCATCCATAAACCATACGGGAAACGGTAAAATCATCCGCATACGGCGAAAGTAGGATGACAAGCAAATTTATTTTGTATTATAATGACTAAGCCGTTGCGCATTTTTATCGGCATGGATCGATTGAAATGTTATTGAGCCGCATCGCCGCAAAGGGCGACGGATCCGTAAGGGATATGGAGCCAACCGAAGGGAGTTGGAGCAAATGGCCAAGCTGAAAGGTATCATTCGGTATTTTGGAGTACCGCTGGTCGTTGTCGCTGTCATGCTTACAACGTTTGTCGCATTTCGGGCACGGATCTCGGACGAGATACGGCAGGGGACGTATCAGATATTGAAGGAGTCTGCTCTTCAGCAGAAAATAGACGTTGCGAAGTATTTGAATATGCTGGTGCAGAGGGCTGAAATCGTTACGGAATACAATAAAAACACCGGCAGCATCACAATGACAGAGACGCTGAAAACGGAACTTTCCGGCACCGGCTTTAACGTGCAGGCAGGATATGCCGACAGCCGGGGACGCGTGTTGTATGGCGATGTGGACGTCCTCGACGTATCAAAAAAAGGGTGGTTTCTAAAAGCGCTGAACGGGGAAAGCGACATTGCTCTTTATCCCGCCCAAGCCGACGGCGAGTATGACGATATCCTCATCGCCATCCCGACGTATTCGGCGGGAACCGTAGACGGCGTGCTGTTTGCCGTCGTGCCGAACGAGGTCGTCTCCGGCTTTATTGAAACAACCGCGTACGACGGCGATGCCGTCTCCGGTATCTGCGATACGGCTGGAAATCTAATTTTTGCCGAACGGGACCTGGAATCCTGCTATAATCAGAAAAACGTTTTCAGT
This sequence comes from uncultured Oscillospiraceae bacterium, assembly GCA_964447725.1. GTDB lineage: Bacteria > Bacillota > Clostridia > Christensenellales > CAG-138 > UBA7703. Next base: position 2,356 of record CAYUUB010000135.1, on the reverse strand, counting down.
CTGGTCGAAAACGATTCCATTCAGCGCGGCCTTACGCAGGCAAAACTGAAGCGGGCTATGCTTGACGGCGAGGAGATGGCGTTTTATTTCAGCTACGAAGGAGAAAAATACTATACGGTCATCGAGCCTCTGGGTATTTGCGACTGGTATGTGTTTTCCACGATCGGGGGAACGACGGCGGACACGATTCAACGGCAGGTAGGCGCTTATGTTTCCGCAATGTTCGTCATCGTCCTTGCTGTCGGCGTCGCAATGACGCTCCAGGCATACTTTCACGAGAGGGCGACGATCCGGCGGCTGGAGCAGGACAAGGAACTTCTGCGGCAGATCGGCGCGCGCTACGTGCTAATCAACCGTTTGTCGAACGAAGTTCTCTTTATTGTGAACATGGAAGACGGAAGCATCAGCTTTAACGACAATTTTGAAGCCATGTTCGGTTTCCCGCCGCCAAAGTGCTCCATGGATCATGTGGAAGACTGTTATAGATTGGTTGACAAGGACGACTGGTCGCGGTTTTCACGCTTTGTTGAGCACATGAACGCGGGCGCGCCGGAAGCGCACGAAGAAGTGCGCATGATAAACGCGCGCGGCATCAGCCGCTGGAAACGGCTGGAGATATACACCGTATTCGACAGCGAGGGCAGGTCCAAAGAGGCCGTCGGCAAGATTTCGGATATCCATCGCCAAAAACAGTCCCTGCAACGATTAAAAAAGAAGGCGGACAGCGATTCGCTGACCGGCCTGCTCAATCGTTCCGCTATGGAACGTTATACGCGGCAGTTTCTCGCCGGCGAGGGAAAAGAAGGCCTTCACGCGCTCTTTATGCTGGATTTCGACAGTTTTAAACAGGTGAACGACACGTTAGGCCATGCCGAGGGCGACCAGGTGCTCGTTGCGTTTGCGCATGCCGCCAAGCGCCTGTTCCGCGCGGACGACCTGGTTGCCCGGACTGGCGGCGACGAGTATATGATGCTCATGAAATCGATCGATTCCGAAGAAAGCGCGCTTGAAAAGGCTGAACAGATTCGCAAAGTGATGGCGCGGGTCGGCAAAAAATTCGGCGTCGGCGCAACCGTGAGCATCGGTATTGCGGTGTTTGACCGGGATGGTAAAACGTTTGAATCGCTCTATAAGGCGGCGGACGAAGCGCTTTACTGTGTAAAGAAGTCGGGGAAAAACGATTGCGCTTTTTATGGCAAAACGACAGGGACGATCAACCCGGATCAAAAAGAAATGGAGGGACAAGAAAACGGAACAGCAGACACATAAGGTGAAACTCACCAAAAAGCAAAATTTCCTTCAGGGGCTGAAATTTTTGCTCTTTTCCTGCTCGGCCGGGCTGATTCAGATGGCCTCGTTCACGCTGCTCAACGAGACCGTCGAATGGGATTATTGGCCGAGCTATCTCATCGCGCTGACCTTGTCGGTCCTGTACAATTTTACGGTCAACCGGAAGTTTACGTTTAAGTCGGCAAAGAACGTTCCGCTTGCCATGATGCAGGTGATCGGGTATTATCTCGTGTTTACGCCGCTGTCGACCTGGTGGGGCGAGGCGCTCACGCGCGCAGGCTGGAACGAATACATCGTTCTGTTCGGCACGATGGTGATCAACCTCGTTACGGAGTTCAGCTTTTACCGGTTCGTGGTTTATAGAAACCATCTTTTTACAAACAAGGCGGGCCAGAAAGAGCTTGCGAAGATGGCCGCGGAAGAAGCGGCGGGCGAAGCCCCGGCGGAGTAGCAAAGCGAAAGGGCTTTCCACCTGCGATTCGCAGGCGGCAAGCCCTTTCGGCTGCTTAACTTACTTATTTGTCTAACTTTTGGGGGTCACTTCATGTCCGGGGTGCTTTTCGATTTGGTTTATTAAAGGGGCAAACGCTATTCGATCGGCTTGAACCCTTCGCCGTGCACTTCCGTTGCGTCGGTAACGAAGATGAACGCGCAATGGTCCGCGCGTTTGACCGCTTTCAGCGTTTGTGCAAACATGTTGCGGCGCGTGACCAGCATCAGCACGTTTTTGTCGCGCCGGGTGTAGCCGCCGCGCCCCTGCAAAACGGTGACGCCGCGCCCGAGTTCGCCGGCGATCAGCGAAAGGATTTCCTCGCCGCGTTCCGTTACGATGTAGATGACTTTTGCATGGTCGACGCCCTGCATGATGGCGTCGACGGTACGCGTGGTGGCAAAGATGGTCACGATGGAATACAGCGCCACCTCGATGTCCCGGAAGACGAACACGGCGAACAAAACGACCGTCGCGTCTACGACCAGAAGCAGCGAGCCGACGGAGACGTTTGGAAACACGCGGTTGAGCAGCAGGCTGATCAGGTCGGTCCCGCCGGTCGTCGCGCCGCGGACG
>CAYUUB010000134.1:0-6090 GCA_964447725.1 uncultured Oscillospiraceae bacterium | reverse complement strand
AGCACGGAATCGAGCTCGGAACCGCTCGCGATCTCCTGGATGCGGAGGTTCTCAACTTTGGGCGAACCCATCAGATAGCTGTCGTTGGCCGTGTAGTACACGACGTTGTCTTTGTATTCTACGAAGACATACGGGCCGGCACCCATCGGCGCGTCGTTCTTGGACTTGAGCAGTTCAATGAAGGACGCATCGTTCAGGGAAACGCCGTACTCGTTCAGTTCGCCGGTGAAGCCGTCCGTATAATAATGGAACGGGCAGACTTCGATGCCCATCTTGAAGATGGCGGTCGGGTCGATGCCGTTGATGACGATCTGGATGTATTCACGGTCCACGCCGTCTTCGCAGGTCGTCGTTCCGCTGGTGATGCCGCTGATGCTGGCAACGCCGCCTTCAATCGCGCCTTCATTGGCAATGTAGAGATCGCGGACATAGTCCTCGATGCGCGTTTCGCCGGCCATCTCGTAGTTGATGCCGCCGTCGGAGAGGTCGTAACCATAGCTTCCGACGATGTTCGCCCAGTAATCGGCAGCGGTCAGGGAATCGGTCGCCACATCATAGGTGTTTTCGAGCGCGTCGGTGAAAATGCCGTCTTCATAGGAACCGAATCCCCACATGCCCATGCCATAGGCAACAGTCAGCGCATCGCTGGCCTTGATTTCGGCGATGGTCAGTTCGGGAGCGAAGTAAGCCTGCACGTAATCGTCAGAACCATAGTTGTTCATGACATAGTCGACGATTTCCTGTGCAAACTTTTCGCCGGCCTGGTCCAGGTATGCCCAGAAGGCTGCCTGCTGCTCGGTGGTTGCACCATCAGCTGCCGGATACGCCAGGGAGCCGTCTTCCGCAGAGTAGATTCCCGCGGCAACGATCGCATCGGCAACAGCCAGAGCTTCCGCGCTGGTCTGGAGACGATACTCGCCCAGGCCCTGCACATCCATCGAATAGAAGGTGCTGGAGCCGTCATACAGAGGATCGCAGAGGGTGTAGATTGTGAACAGCACGTCCTTTGCCGTAACGGGTTCCCCATCGCTGAACGTAATGCCATTCTTGAGGATGAACGTGTAGGTCGACGTGGACTGATCATCGCTGACTTCCTGCGTGTAGGAATACGCATAGCTCGGATATTCAACGCCAGCCTGGGGCGCGCCCTTCTTGTCCAGATAGAGCAGACCAAGCTGTGTGTAACCTTCTACAGTTGTGTCGTAACCGGACGTTGAGAAGAAGGGGCTGAATTTGCCGTCGAGCGTCTGGGAACTGATGACAAGCGGCGTGGTAGCGTTGTTGCCCGTTCTCGCCGTTTCCGTCGCATCGTAACGATCGGCCGGCAAATCCGCAGCCACTACTTCTTCTACCGGAGCTTCAGTTGCTTCCGCTTCGGTCGTGTCGGTCCCGTCTGCGGTTTTACAGCCGACCGTAGCAAGCACCAGCATTGCGCAAAGCAGAAGCGCTATAAGTTGGGCAATTCTGTTCTTTTTCATTCTTATACCTCCATTTTTATATTTTGAAAATCACCGGAAAGGTACCCTCCCCCGGCAATTGTCAAACGTGGTTGGTGCGGACGCTGCGGCAAAGGCCGCAATGTCCATGGATTCCGAAAATCACCGGAAAGCCATCTCCCGGTTTCCGTCAACCGTGTGCGGTGCGGACGCTGCGGCAAAGGCCGCAATGTCCATGGATTCCGAAAATCACCGGAAAGCCATCTCCCGGTTTCCGTCAACCGTGTGCGGTGCGGATATTGCGGCATGCGCCGCAATAGAAACCCGCGCTTACGGCTCGGGCGTCGCGTCCGCGCCGGTTTCCTCCTCTTCCGTCTCAAGCTGCATGAGCGTCAGCTTCAGCCGCGCCGTGTTGACGACGTTGGCGACCAGTCCTTCGCCCGTGCAGTCGTTCAGCGTAATGTTGCTCGACTTGACGAACAAGTCGCCGATCTGATAGTCGGCCGAGCCGGTATCGCCTTTGCCGGAATTGATCGTGAGCCCGTCGACATGACAGTTAGTCAGCGTCACATTGGTCGCATCGAGCGCGAGCAACGCGGCCCTTGCGGCAACGCCGTCGTTCAGGCTCAGCGTGATCGACGCATCCTTAAACGTAAGATCCGTAATTTCAACGTCCGAAAGTTCGTTGAACAGCGCGACCGTCTTCTCCTTGTCCGTGTCGACTTTCCCGCTGAAAACCGAAAGCTCGATGTTTGAAATCGTGTGTCCGTTGCCATAGATCACGCCACTGTAGCTGTCGGACATCGTGAGCTTCACACCGGAGAGGTCGACATCGCTTTCAATAACATATCCGTCGATCTTGTTTCCATCGGAGTCAGTATCGAAGAAACCGTACTGGCCGCTCATCTTCAGGTCGCCCGCGGAATTGACGCGGATAAAGTTGCCGTCGACAAACTTCATATAAACGACCTTTCCGGCCGTGTTGATCAAGTAGTTTTCAATGGACGTTTCAACGAGATTGTCCTTCGCTTCGCGCAGCTCGGCAAGCGCAGCCTCGTCCGTCGTCGTCAGCTGGTAACCAAGCTTGTTTAAGAAGAGATACGAAGTGTCCGTCGTTGCATCGACATCGTCTTCATCCGGCTCGACATAATCGATCTTTTCGAGATACTGCGGGAACATCTCATAGAGTTCCGCATACAGCTGCGCCTCCGTGGGCTGCGGCTCCGAATGCACATAGGAATCAAAATCATATTCCTGCGTGCACTCCGGGTCCGAATAATACCCGAAGAGCGTCGTGTCCGCAGGTTTGCGGAAATCCACGACCGCATCGGAAAGTTCCTGAACAGGCGAATCGGCCGTGATGTTCTTGCTGAAGATCACGTCCCCCGTGCTCGCGTCGACGTAATCCACCTTCCCGCGCGGAAGCCAGCGGGCGTACAACGTCATGTCGCCCTGGACGCGATCAAGATAAAAATCCCATCGATCCGCGGCGTTGAACGTGTATTCTTCGCCGTACTCGGTGGGTTCGTCCGTCTTTGCCGTATACCAGCCGGCGAGGATATAACCGTCGCGCGTCGGCTCGACAAGCATATTGCTCGAACCGGAGGGTTCGAACAGATAGGAGTTTTCCAGGTAATACGTCTTCCGTATTTCGCGTGCGTTGACCACGCCGCCCAGTGCATCGTAAGTAACCTTGCAGTCGTAACCCCATGCGCCAGGATCGGCAGATTGCCCTTTTTTTGAACATGCGGTGCAAAAAACGCTTGCAGCCACCAAGCAAAAAACAACAGCAACCTTCGTCAGCTTCGCCTTCTTCATCACGCCATCCCTTTTCGCCGCAGAAATTGATCCCGAATCAATCCGGCATACGCCAATCTCCCGGCAATCTTTGTATACATTTTCGAGATAATTGTAATTCATGCAACCAATAGTGTCAATATCTAGACGGCAGTGACTTTCTTTTGACAAGTTTCATTTTGGACTGCAACCGGCGAATATGCACTGAAAAAAAGCTTGCCGGTCCGGTCGCCTTCCGTCTCGTTTTTACCGTTATTGCTGGACAAACCCGTTTTCGGCTCCGATCCTTTTATGCGGCGGATCAAATGCATAAAAGTGTTCCATATCGATCAAAATAATATCTTTCACATCTTTACAACGAATACCCGGACATGATATATTACACCTCATGGAAACGGTCAAAAATAAACTTTGGACCCGGGATTTCACCATCATCACGCTCGGCACCGTCGTCTCCATGCTCGGCAACGCGGTGGCGGGCTTTGCCATCGGGTTGCTGGTGCTCGATTACACCGAGTCGATCTTTCTGTATGCGCTGTTCATGGTTTGTTACAGCCTTCCGCGCATCGCGCTCCCCATGTTCGCCGGGCCGCTGCTCGACCGTTTTTCCCGAAAGCGCATGATCTATTCGCTGGACTTCGTCTCCTGCGTGCTCTATCTCGTCTTTTATTTTCTCCTTGCGAAAGGTTTTTTCAACTATATCGCCTATTTGCTGCTCTCGATGCTGATCGGTTCGATCGACAGCGTTTACAGCGTTGCCTACGACAGCTTTTACCCGCTGCTGATCAGCGAGGGCAACTACACCAAGGCATATTCGGTTTCCAGCCTGATCTATCCGCTCAGCAACGCCATCATGGTGCCGATCGCGGGGCTTTGCTATAAAACCATCGGCCTTGCGCCGCTGTTCCTGTTCAACTCCGCGACATTTTTGACCGCCGCGATTGCCGAAACGCAGATCCGCACGCCGGAAACGCACACGCAGCGGCGCGAGAACGAGCGCTTCGACAACAAGCAGTTCCTTACGGACCTGAAAGAAGGCGTCAAATACCTCAAAAAGGAACGCGGCCTCAACACCATCACCTGGTATTTCTTTATCACCATGCTGTCCAGCTCGCTTTGCATGACGCTCGCGCTGCCGTATTTCAAAGCGCTACCGAGCGTCGACGGCGTCATGCAGTACACGTTCGTCATGGGCGCAAACACCATCGGTCGGCTGCTGGGCGGCGGGGTGCACTATTTTTACCGTTACCCGGCGAAGAAAAAATTCGCTATCGCCCTTGCCGTTTACGCCTCGCTCTGCTTTATCGACGGGGCGTACCTGTTCCTTCCGTTCTGGGCGATGCTGATCTTCATGTTCACCGACGGCATGCTGGGCGTAACAAGTTACAACATCCGCATTTCCAGTACGCAAAATTACGTTCCCGACGCCATGCGCGGGCGGTTCAACGGGCTATTCCAGATGCTCGTCATCCTCGGCACCATCATCGGCCAGCTTTTCGCCGGCGTGCTCGGCGAAGTGTTACCCATCCGCGGCATCGTCGTCGGCGCGATGGCGTTCAACCTGCTCGGCGTGCTTTTTATCATGATGCCGAACGGCAGGCACGTAAAGAAGATCTACAATGTGAACGTATAACGTATATCCGGGCCTGCAGCCAAATGATGTATAAAAGATGTATAAAATAGGAAACGCCAAAACGGCATCCGCTGCTGGCGTTTTTTGTCCGTTTGTGTAATAATAAGACGTGCGTCTAACAAACTATTTTCACATTGATAAAGAATAACGATACCGGAGGCGAAACCATGTTTGATCCAAGAATTCTGAAGCTGGCCGACGGGCTGGTGAACTTCTCATGCTCCGTTCAGCCGGGCGAGAACGTGCTCGTCGAGAGCATCGGCGGAAACGACGACCTTGCCCGCGCGCTGGTCAAGGCCGTGTACAAGGCGGGTGCAAAGCCGTTTTTATGGCTCGGCGACAAGGCGCTCGACCGCGAAATCGTCATGAACTGCTCCAGGGAGCAGCTTGAACTGCGCGCGGAGGTCGACGCGGCGCTCATGTCGAAGATGCAGGCATACATCGGCGTGCGCGGCGGTCCGAACGCAAGCGAAATGTCGGACGTGCCGAGCGAAAAGCTCAACGACTACATGAAGTATTACTGGACGCCGGTGCACGGCAAAATCCGCGTGCCGAAGACGAAGTGGGTCATCCTCCGCTATCCGTCGCCTGGCATGGCGCAGCTTGCCGACATGAGCACGGAAGCGTTCGAGGATTATTTTTTCGACGTCTGCACGCTCGACTACGGCAAGATGGACAAGGCGATGGACGCGCTCAAGGAGCTCATGGAGCGCACGGACAAGGTGCGCCTCGTCGCGCCGGGCACCGACCTGCGCTTCTCCATCAAGGGCCTGCCCGCCATCAAGTGCGCCGGGCACATGAACATTCCGGACGGCGAGGTCTACACCGCGCCGGTGAAGGACAGCGTCAACGGCACCATCGCCTACAACACGCCTTCGCTGGAAGGCGGCTTTACCTACACCGATATCAAACTCACGTTCAAAGACGGCAGGATCGTCGAGGCCGGCGCAAACGACGTGGAGCGCATCAACAAGCAGCTCGACATCGACGAGGGCGCGCGCTACGTCGGCGAATTCGCCATCGGCGTGAACCCGTACATCACCTCGCCCATGAAGGACACGCTTTTCGACGAGAAGATCGCCGGCAGCATCCACTTCACGCCCGGCTCCTGCTACGACGACTGCAACAACGGCAACAAGAGCTCGCAGCACTGGGACATCGTGCTGATCCAGACGCCGGAATACGGCGGCGGCGAAATCTGGTTCGACGACGTGCTGATCCGCA
>CAYUUB010000133.1:0-6131 GCA_964447725.1 uncultured Oscillospiraceae bacterium | reverse complement strand
GAAAAGGCGGTGGTCAGACGGTGCGAAGGGTGACGAATCATCCGATTCTGGAGATCGAAGACAAGGCGGAAATCCCGATCGTCGTGGACGGGAAGACGCTGTATGCCCGCGAAGGCGAGACCGTCGCCGCGGCGCTGACGGCAAACGGGATACGCGTGTTCCGGCACACGGCGAAGCGGCATGAACCGCGCGGGCTGTTCTGCGGAATCGGCCAGTGCACGGACTGCATCATGGAAATCGACGGCGTGCCGAACCAGCGCACCTGCATGACGATCGTGCGTGAAGGCATGGTGGTCAACACGCAGAACGGAAACGGAAACAGCGGGGGAAAAGACGATGGGCATGTATGACGTGATCGTCGTCGGCGCGGGGCCGGCGGGCCTTGGCGCGGCAATCGAGGCGAAAAAATGCGGCGCAAGCGTGCTGCTGCTGGACGAAAACGACCGCCCCGGGGGACAACTCTTTAAGCAGATACACAAATTTTTCGGTTCGAAGGAGCATTACGCGGGGACGCGCGGCTATATCATCGGACAAAACCTTTTAAATGAAGCAGACGAACTGGGTGTGGAGTTCCGCCTCGGCGTGCGCGTCTGGGGCCTGTACCCCGGCGGCGGCGTGACCGCGACGGACGGGGAGACGAGCGTGCGGTATTTTGCAAGAAAAATCGTCCTCGCAACGGGCGCAACGGAGAATGCGCTGAGCTTTCCCGGCTGCACTCTGCCGGGCGTGATGACGGCGGGCGCCGCGCAGACGATGACGAACGTCCAGCACGTCCTGCCCGGCGAGCGGTTCGTAATGGTCGGCTCCGGCAACGTCGGGCTGATCGTGACCTACCAGTTGCTGCAGGCGGGCGCGAAGGTTTGCTGTATACTGGAAGCGGCGCAGAAAATCAGCGGCTACGGCGTGCACGCGGCAAAGGTCCGGCGCGCGGGCGTCCCGATTTTGACGGGGCATACCATCCTCCGCGCAAACGGGACGGACGGCGTGGAAAGCGTCGTCACAGCGAAGGTGGACGAGCGATTCCGCCCGATCGAAGGCACGGAGGAGACGATCGAGTGCGACACGGTGACGCTGGCGGTCGGGCTTTCGCCGCGAATCGAACTCGCGGGCGTAAGCGGCTGCAAGATGGCGTATTCGCCCGCGCTCGGCGGCATGCTGCCCCTGCACAGCGACGACATGGAGACGACCTGCGGCAATATCCTGATCGCGGGCGACCTTTCCGGAATCGAGGAAGCGAGCACGGCGCTGGACGAGGGGCGCATGGCGGGTTGCCGCGCGGCGTATGCGCTCGGTTACCGGACAAGCAAAGAATATGAAGAGACGAAGCGCGCGCTGCTGAATCGGCTCAACGCGCTCAGGGCGGGGCCGTTCGGCGAAAAGCGGCGCGCCGCCAAGGAGGCGCTATGGAACACGATGCGGTAAACGCGGAGATCGTCTGCCGCTGCGAGGAAGTCACGGCGGACGAAATCATGGAAGCGATCCGAAACGGCGCGGATTCGCTGGACGCGGTGAAAAAAGCAACGCGCGCGGGCATGGGCTTTTGCCAGGGGCGCACCTGCAAGCGGCTGATCGCGCGCATGCTGGCGTGCTATTACGAAATGCCGGTCGACCGGTTCCTGCCGGGCAGTTTGCGCCTGCCGGTTACGCCGGTAAAGCTCTCGCTCCTTGCGGAAACCGAGGACGCGGCGGATGAAATACAGGAGGGTTCGGCATGCGAAAAGTGATGATCGACTGTCGTGAGCGCATCCCGTGCGACCCGTGCAGTCACGCGTGCCCCACGCACGCCATCGTGATCGAAGGCGACATTACGAACCTGCCGCGGACGTTTCCGCAGCGGTGCACGGGCTGCGGGCTGTGCGTTGCGGCGTGCCCGGGCCAGGCGTGTTTCCTTGTGGACGAGGAATTTGCCGAAGGCCGGGCGAGCGTGGATTTTCCATACGAGTATCTTCCGCTGCCGGAGAAAGGCATGACGGTCGAAGCGCGAGACAACGAGGGAAACAAGGTCTGCGACGCGGTCGTGGAAAAAGTGATCCTGCGCAAGAGCGCGCAGAACACGGCGGTCGTGCGCTTGAGCGTGCCAAAGGAATTCGCCTTTCGCGTGCGCGGTATGAAGCCGCTTGCGGCGCTTGAGTGATTTTACGCAATAAGCGTGTCGATTTTTCCGGGAGCGAGTGCAAAACTCGCTCCTTTTTCGTTGAAAGCGCTTTATCTGGAACGGAACAAACGCAAATTGCCGATGCGATCATATATGATTTTTCGGCAAAATCCCCTTTTTTACTCGACAGGATGGACAATCCTTATTAAAATAGTAAAAGAAACAAACCGGGCGACAACGAACGACACGGCAAAATGAAAACACCGGCGCAAAAACCGCTTTTCTGACGGGCGCGCGGGACGGAGGGAATCTTATATGGACGAGCGTAACAAAAATATCGGCACGACGGACTTGACGTATGCGGAGTTCGCAAAAAGCGCGGGCGTTTCGGTCCGGCAGTTTCGCGCATGGACGGCGAAGACGAACTTTGCCAAAGAGTTTGTGCGCATCTGCGGGAGCCGCGTCTCCTGCGCGGAGGTGGCGGACCTGTGCAAACCGGTGCTGACGAAGCTGGACTGCCTTCCGCAGGAGGGCATGCTGCAGTTTGCTTACGAATCCCTTTCCGCGGGGTTGTATCCGTACTCCGGCGCGCCGCACACGAGCAAGACGCTTAAAAGCGGGCTGCGATTTTACCTGACGGTGCTTGCGCGGCTGCTCGACCTTGAACGCGAAAGCGCGTTCGACCCGCTGCTGGATTACCTGCCCGTTACGCAGGACGAGATGGAAGCAAGCCCGGTTACCGGACAGTGCGAGCGTTTCCGGCAGGTGGTTAAAAAGAGCGGCTACCGCGAGCTGCTGCGCATCGGCCGGGAGATCATGCCGTTCGATCCGGCGGGTCATACGTTCGGCGTGCGGCATATCGCCGTGCACATTGCGCGCCAGGCGGCGCGCGCGGGGCTGCCCGTGGACGTCGCGATGGTCGGCGCGGCTTCGCTTGCGCACGATATCGGCAAGTTCGGCTGCCGCGGCGAGGATACGCAAAGGATTCCGTACCTGCACTACTACTACACATGGAAATGGCTGGAAGACAACGGGATGCCGGACATTGCGCATATCGCGGCGAACCACTCCACCTGGGACCTCGAGTTCGAAAACCTGCCGATCGAGTCGCTGATCCTCATCTATTCGGATTTTCGCGTACGCGCGGACAAAAAGAAGGAAGGCGGCGAAAAGACCGTCGTCTGCACGCTCAAGCAGGCGCGCGACCGCATCTTCGAAAAGCTTGCGGACATGAACGCGGAAAAGCGCCTGCGGTACGAAACGGTCTATAAAAAGCTGGACGATTTCGAGCGGTTTTTGGAGTCCAACGGCGTCAACACGGACCCGAACGACGACGAACCGGTCCCGTACGACAAAACGGACCCGGCGCTGCTCACACAGGGAGCGGTCGTCCGCGCGCTCTGCAATCATGCGTTCGACAACAACATCCACCTCATGCGCATGATCACGGTGAGCGATTCGTTCGAAGCGCTGCTCGAACAGGCGCGGGACGAGAAGAATCTCAGCCGCATCCGCACCTACCTGCTGATGTTCGAAGAATACAGCGCCTATATGACGCGCACGCACAAACTGCTCACGCTCCGCTTCCTCTACGAGCTGCTCATGCACCACGACGGGGACGTGCGGCGGCACGCGGGACGCATCATGGGCTATATCCTGGCCAATTCCGGCCCGCGCTACCGCAAGGAACTTCCGCGCGGCGCGGGAGCGCTTGCCATTGCGCCGGCGCTGCACGCGGTGCTGAGCGAGTCGATCACGCTCTGGGAAGAATATATCGAGCTCTGCCTGCATCCCGATTACAAGATTTCAGCAAAGCACGCCGCGCGCATCTCCAACTCGCTCAAGACGATCACAAGCGGCCTTTTTGCCAGCTGCACGCTGCAGGAGAGGCGCAGTTACTGGCAGAAGCTCTACCACCGCATCCTTTCGAGCGGGAGCGAGGACCTGTTCGTTTTGATGGACACCCTGCCGCATGTGCCGGTCAGCGTAATCCAGCCCGCCGAAGCGCGGCGGATGATGCCGGTGCTCGCCGCTGCGGCCGGCTCGAAGGAAGCGCGCGTCCGCCTCTGCGCGCTGCGCAGCATGGAGGCCGTTGCGGACGGCGATACGGAGCTGATTACGCTCGCCGTCGAGAGCGTGAAGCTGGCCGAGGACGCGGAGTTTGCTAGCGTCTGGGTGCTGAACCGCATGCGCAGTAAAGTCGGGTTCAACCTGCTGCCCGTTCCGCGGTTCCCGATTGCGGAGATTTACCTTTCCAATCTCAAAAGCAGCGTCCCTTGGACGATGAAGCTCGCCCAGATCGACCGGCTGACCGAGTATGTGCGCGAGCACCCGTTCGAGGCGTTCCACGTCGCCATGCACCTGAGCAATCTGCTTTCGGTCAGCGAGCATCTGCCTGTGCGCGAGCGCGCGGGCGAAGCGCTTGTCGAAATTTCGGCAAGCCTGTCGGTCGACCAGCGAAACGAGATTATGATCGACCTTCTGCGCGAACTGGAGACCGGACAAAACGAGATATCCGGCTATATTCCGCCGTATCTCGGCAAACTGATCTGCAGCGTGCCCGAAAAGGAGATGGACGAGGGCATCGACTATCTCGAAGGGCTGCTTCGCGCTTCCAACGCGCGGGCCGCGCGGGCTGCGCTCTCGACGCTCTGCACGGTGCTTGCGGATTATGAAAGCGAAAGCTGGTCGCGCCGCAACGCGGTGATGGAGCGCGTGTTCGGCTTGCTGCTGACCGGGGTCGCGCACTTTGACGACGGCATCCGCCTCACCGCGCTGGAGGTCATCTGCCGCAACTACTTCGGCAACGAAGACTGCCCGCTTGAAGCGCGGCGGGCGTGCCTCGTCCGCTTTGGAAAAAAGCTGTTGACGCTGCTTGGCGAGCGGCGCGACGGCCTGCTTGCGTTCTTTAACGAAGCGGCCATGCTCAACCACCTGTACCGCTTCCTCACGCAGTGCGAAATCGAAGGGGGTTTTACGTTCCGGCCGCTGCTGCCGGTCGCGTTCTTCCCCGGCACGTTCGACCCGTTTTCCGCGGGGCACAAGCGCATTGTCGAGGAGATCCGCCGCAACGGATTTGAGGTTTACCTCGCCGTGGACGAGTTTTCCTGGAGCAAGCGCACGCTGGCGAAGCTGTTGCGCCGCCAGATCGTGAGCATGTCGGCCTCATCGCTTCCGGATGTGTATCTCTTCCCGGACGATATCCCCGTCAACCTTGCCGTTCCGGACGACCTGAAAAACCTCAGCGGACTGTTCCCGGGGCGCGACCTCTATATCGTCGCAGGGAGCGACGTGATCCTCAACGCCTCCGCCTATCGCCAGAGCGGGCCCGGCACGGCGGCGACCTACAACCACATCCTCTTCAGCCGCGTGGATTCGGCCCGCACGGACGACCCGCGCCGCGCGGAGGACATTCTCCAGGGGCGAATCGTCCAACTGTCGCTCCCGGCATATTACGAATCCGCGAGCTCCACGCAGATTCGCGACTATATCGACAAGGATATGGACATCGGCATGCTGGTCGACCCGGTCGTGCAGGACTTCATCTATGCGCGCGGGCTGTATCTGCGCATGCCGCAGTATAAACGCAAAATTGGCGAGATGAAAGCCGGCGGGTGCATCGTTAAGGAAAGCAAGGGCGTTTACGACGCGACCGGCCGGAACGCGGACGGCGAAATTACGGCCCGCATCCACTGCCGGAGCATCGGCGTGACGGACCTCTACGACGCGCTCGGCGAAACGCGCGGCGCGGCGGAGATCGTGCGGCGGCTCGCTTCGGGACGTATCCTGCTGATCGAAAAAACAGAGGGCGAGGGCGAGGCGCTGCGCGCGCTGCTGTGCGACCTGCTTGCGCGTTCGCTCAACCATGAGCATACTTACGCGCTGTATCGCTGCGAAAACGATGCCGTCCGGGCGATCGCCGACCAGGTCGGCTTTTTACCGGTGCCGAGCGAAAACGAGCTGCTCTATGCGGACATGCGTTCGCCGCTCGTGCTGATCGAGGACGTTTTGCAGCGCATCAAGGAGCCGTTTGCAA
>CAYUUB010000132.1:0-6139 GCA_964447725.1 uncultured Oscillospiraceae bacterium | reverse complement strand
ATCATATTCTGAATCGCGCTGTTGACCACCATGATTTCGAACGCAGGTTCCAGCGTGCCGTCGACCGTCGGCAAGAGCTGTTGGCTGACGACCGCTTTCAGCACCATGGAAAGCTGAACGCGAATCTGCTGCTGTTGGTTCGCGGGGAAGACGTCGATAATCCTGTCGATCGTCTTTGCCGCGCCGATGGTATGGAGCGTGCTGAGCACCAGTTGTCCCGTTTCCGCCGCGGTCAGCGCCGTCTGAATCGTCTCAAAATCCCGCATTTCGCCGAGCAGGATGACGTCCGGCGCCTCGCGAAGCGCAGCGCGGAGCGCCGTTTGGTAGCTGAGCGTATCGTGTTCGATCTCCCTCTGGGAAACGATGCTCTCCTTATGCGGGTGGATGAACTCGATCGGGTCTTCAATCGTAATGATATGGTCGTGCCGGGACACGTTGATGCGGTCGATCACGCACGCAAGCGTTGTGGATTTCCCGCTCGCGGCCGGCCCCGTGACCAGGACGAGGCCCTTGTTCACGTCCGCAAGGCGCAATACTTCGGCCGGAATATGCAGACTCTCCGGTTCCGGCATGTTCAGCGACACCACGCGCAGGACCATTGCAAGCGAATTCCTCTGTTTATACGCGTTGCAACGGAACCGGCCGACGCCGTTGACGGAGAACGAAAAGTCATCGTCGCCGCTCTCGAGCAGCCTCGCCATATCGCGATTGTCCAGACTGTAGACCTGCTGCAGGAGCTGGAGCGTGTCGCCGGGTTTCAGCACGGTATCCGTCATCGGTTGCACCGCGCCGGATATCTTAATGGAAATGCCGGACCCGGGGATTAAAAACACGTCCGACCCGCCCATACGCATAGCCCGTTTTAAAATATCTGTGATATCCGTCATTTCAACCTCCCTGCCAAAGCGTGCCGGAGTCCCCGCCGGTCCATTCGGACGCGCTTTCATAACGATAGCTCCTGACGGCGCAATGCCCGTCGTCGAAACTAAAAACCACGCTCAGCGTGTGACCGTCGGACGCGTCGACGGAAAACGCATACTGCCCGCCCGCCGTCTTTGCCACGCCGTCAATTGCGGTTGCATCCGCCCCGGCGGCCAGCGCTGCGTCCAGCTCCGAAAGCATTCCCTGCGCGCGCGCGTCCGCGTCGTAAAACGCCGCTGCGCCGGAAGCCGTTTTGTCCGTCAGCGCCGCATCGTTTTTCGCCTGCACAAGCGAAAGCACCGCAAACAGCGTAAGGCTCAATACGACCATGATCAGGAGGATGCTCGACGCGCCGACGCCCATTCGCGAAGGATACCGTTTCATGGCAACACCTCCGCGTCCGTAACATACCGCGCGGCGGACAGCGTATATTCCGTCCCGTCCCCGGATGTCACGCTCAGTTCAATGGAGTACAGCGTGCCGTTCCCCGGCGAAATATCGCGCGTGACCACGCAGTCGACGCGCAGGTCCGGCGCGCTTTCCACGGTGAATTCACGTGCGTTCCGTTCGTCGAACGCGCCGTCGCCTTCCGGGTCCGCCTTCGTCTGTTCGGCGACGGTTTCTATGGCCAGCAGCGCGCGCGAATGATATTCGCTTTCCTTCGAAATGGAGCCCGCCGCCGCAATCAACTGCACAACAATGCTTGCGGACAACGCAAAAAACAGGATGACGATCGTAAGTTCCCAGAGCACGGGGCTGAACGCGCCGCGTTTTTTCAGCGGGCGAAGCGGTCGTTCGCTCATGGTTCCGCCTCCCCTCCGGCCGTCAAAAAGACCGACGACACATGCTCGGTCCCGGCGTCGTCCGTCAGGGCGATGGTCAAAAGCCGGTCCTTCAGCGTAAACGAAAGCGCTTCGACCGGAATGATTTCTTCGCCGTATCCCGCGTCGAACGCGCGGTCGGCCGCCGCAAAGTACTCGCAGATCGCGCCGTCCTGAAAATAGATGTACGTATTATAGCGCGTATCGTCCAGCACGCTGCCGAGCACCAGCATGTCGTATTCGCCGGACGAGCGGACCTCCAGCATGCCTTCCTCGTCCGCACCGCGCACCTTCCCGATCAGATAGCTCATACCCGTCCGGAACGTATGGACGGTTTCCGCCGTCCGATCGATCGAGCGGTACGCCCGCGCGCCAACCACGACGATGACAAGCGAAAGCACCGCCAGCGCGGCCAGCAGCGCAAAGACGAAAACGCCGCGCACATCCCCGCGTGTGTCGCGCGTCATTGCCCGCCACCCCCGATCGGCGTAACGACGACCGTCGGCATCACGTTGCTCGCAAACGCGTCGTAGTACACGGCATAGCGCTCGGCATCGACCGCGACGCCGTAATTCTGGCAAATATAATCAAGGTCGGGCGGATATTTGCCTTCCACGGCGTAGCAGGTTACGACCGCGCGGATTAGCGCGTTCTCCAGCACCGCCGTTTCCTCGGCGGTGTTTTTTTGCGAAGTAAATGCAAGCGAAGCAATCAGCAGCGCCGCGACGATCAAAAAGACCAGCCCCGCAGCCAGCAGGCCGCGGTTTTTGCTGCGTTTCCGCTCATACAGATGCATCCTGCTTCTCCCTTCCCTTTCGGATTCTCAGCCGATTGCCGAAAGCACCGACAGCAGCGGCAGCATGACCGACAGCAGAATGCCGCCGATGACGACGGACAGCACGGCGACCAGCGTCGGTTCCAGCATTGCAATAACGCCGTGGATCGCGTCGTCCGCGTCGTCCATATAGATTCGGCCGATCTTCTCCATTACGGAATCCAGCTTCCCGGCCGCCGCGCCGAAACGGATCATTTTTTCATGCATGGCGTCAAACAGCCCGCTTTGCTCGATTGCATCGGCAAACGAAGCGCCGTTCTTGACCGTTTCGCTGCTTTCTTCGGCTTTTTTCCGATGCCTTGGGTTGGCAATCACCGTCGGCGCAAGCGAAACCGCGTCCTCGACCGGATACCCTGCGGCAAGCATCATCGACAAAGCGGAGGCGTACCGGGCGGCGGACAATCTTGCGTCGGCGCGCCTGACGGGCGGTATAAATTTGGAAAGGGTCGTTAAAACGGATTCCCTGCGGGATGTTTTGAGTAAAATGCCGATAACGATCAGGAGGACGGCGAACAATGCCACGAGCACCAGCATGCCCTTACCGACGCCGACGCCGATGCGCATCGCCGCGCTCGCCGGGCTGCCGAGCGCAACGCCGAGGCTGTCGAAAACGCGCTGGAACACCGGGAGCACGCTGACGACCAGGATCGCAATGACGACCGCCAGCATCATGACCAGTACGGTCGGGTAGAGGATCGCGTTTTTCACGGAAGCTTTGATCTCCGATTCCCATTGATAATAGCCGGCAAGCGCGCCCATCACGTCGTCCAGTTTGCCCGCGCGTTCGCCGATGCGCACCATTGCGCAGAGATATTCCGGAAAGATGCCGGCCTCTTCCAGCGCCTCCGACAGCGCGCCGTGCTTGTTCAGCGCGTCCCGGATCTGAAGGAAGCGGGCGCCGTATCGGCTGTCCTCATAGCTTCTTGCCAGCGTCTCCATTCCGTCGTACAGGGGTATTCCGGCTTTGAGCACCATCGCAACCTGCTCGCAGAACAGCGCCGTTTCGTCCGGCGGAAGCGTTTTTCGCCTGGTTTCGTCCGTCATTGCGTCCTTCCCTCTCTATTCACTCGGTTCGTGCGCTCGTATACACATGCGGAATACCGTCTGTTTTCAGTAGATGCGTTCCGCAACATAATCCTTTTCACGATGGGCCGTCCCGTCCAGCGTTGCGTCCAGCCAGACCCACTCGCCGTCGATATACACGCTGTTCCATGCATGGTAATATTGTTCCGGCAGCACGGTCCCGATGACCACGCGGGCCGGTATCCCCTGCGAGCGAAGCATCGCCGCAAGCAAAACGGAATAATCAAAGCAGATGCCCGTTCCGCTGTCGAGCGTTTCGTCCGCATCCGACAGGTATCCCGCTTCCACAGTCGCCGCCTTTTGCGCGTCGTACGTCAGATGGTCCAGCACAAACCGATAGCAGGCGTCGGAAACCGCCGCGGCGTCCGTCGCATCCTGAGCAAGAGCGTCGGCAGTCGCGACGACGTCGCTTAGCGCGCCGAACCATACGTATTGATTCGGATAAACAAACGGGACGGTGCCTTCGGCCAGCGTTACGTCGATATCCACGCCGTACCTCACGGCATACAGATCGCCCTCCGCCTGTTCCATGACGCGCATGCTGTACCGCCCGTTTCCCATTTGCAGCGGATAAACACAATAGCCAGCGTCGCTCGGAAGGTCGTAATAATACGCTTGGGCGCTCGTTGAAATCTTCACCTTCAGCCGTTTCTGCGTCGATTCGCACTTGACCATCACATATCCCTGCGCGACGTTGGATGCGTCTATCGTGACGCCCTCGGCTTCGTAAACGACGGTCCCGGACGCTTCCGGCAGATGAAGCTTCGTTTCGGTTTCCGCTTCGCCGTCCCGGGCGGACGAAGACGCGGCTGTCGAAACGGTTCCTTCTTCCCCTGCGGCAGCGGGAGAATCTCCGGTGCACGCAGCCAGGCAGAAGAAGCCGAAAATCAGCAGCCATGCAATCCCGTAATGCAGCCGTCCGGCCGTCGACCGTCTTTTCATGTTTCGATTATACCGCTGCAAATTACAGCATTGCAATAAAATGTTACTTTGAAACATAACGAGAATGCAAAAAAAATGCGCCGTTTGCAACATTTTCTGTTACATACCCGCCCGAGCGCTATCGTTTGGAAACGCTGAAACAGTAAAAAAGAATCTTTTCGCCAACGCCTGCCGAATCCGGTGCGCAAACACACTGGATTTAAAAAACGGCGCACTCTCTCCCGAATGCGCCGCCATGCGTCATAATTTCTCCGTTTGCTATTCAGACGGCTTGTTTTTCCATAAAGCAAACACGACGAGCGCCGCCTGCACAATCGCTATCCCCACCATCAGAACGGTCCACCGGTCGGTCATTCCAAGGCTGGTGTTTTTCATGCGCTCCGTCAGAACGAACGCGATTGCCGATCCGATTGCCGGCACCAGCGTCATGAGCCGCACGATCACGCGCTTGTCCTCCCCGCCGCGCGCGAGTCCAAGCAACATCCATGCGCTGGCAAGCGCGGTAACGATCGTCAGGATCAAGTTGACCAGCGCCCAGCTCGGCCCGGCAAGCGGCGTCTGGTTTTCAACAATCTCCTCAAACTCGCCGCTTTCCTCCCCTTCGGCATATTGCGCGACGGGCGGAAGCTCGGTCATGGAACCGTAAATGACAAGCCCGCCTTCCGGAACGATGTCCGGAATAGCGACGCTCCACCCGTCAAACGTGTAACCGCCCTGATACGGGTCGTCCGGGCGCGGCATCGCGTCTCCGTACACGAGCCCGGTGTATCTGGCATACGCATAATCGCCGTTCAGGCCGGATTGCGTCCCGCCGGTCACATAGTATTCCACAATATAAAACGCCTGCTGCCATTGCGCGTAAAAATCCACGCTGCCATCCGGCATTTCGAACGTGTCCCCAGGTTGGCTGGACGCCGGCCCACTGGGATTTTCGCTCCATCCGACAAACCGGTATCCCGCTCTGGAAAACGAATTCCCCGCCGTCGCTACGACGCTGCCGGCCTCATAGCGGCCCTCTTCATAGGCCCCGCCTTCACCGCCGTTGCTGTGGTAGTACACCGAGTTTTCATTCCCCGCTCTCGTGCTTGCCGGAAGCAAGGCAATCAACAGCGCGGCGCATACAAACACGGCGACCCTTATCGTCGTATGCCTTCTTTTCATTCAAGAAGCCCCCTCGTCGACCGATTCTGTGGAGTGAAATGGAAAAAACGATCCCGATTTTGATATCACTATATACGATTGTTATTACATCCGTGTTGCTTTTAAGGAAAAATCGCCGGATAATTTTCCGCATCGTAACAAAAACCGATCAAAACCCACCGGCGGTCAACGATGTCAATCCGGCCTTCGCATGGCCGCCGCATGGCGAAATCATTGCCGTTTGACTGTAATTATTCGTAATGCGACGGCATCGGACACGAAAGAATCGCCTGCGGGACAAACGCTTTTTTTCTTTGGTTTGTTACAAAAGCGTTACGCCGGCATGCCCGCAAAGCGCCACGGTCTCCGCATCCCAGAGCGAAGACTGCACCTCGCC
>CAYUUB010000131.1:0-6161 GCA_964447725.1 uncultured Oscillospiraceae bacterium | reverse complement strand
AATGACAAAACGATAATCGCACACACCTTAAAACACGCGGCGTGAAAACCCGGAAACAAACTGTAGACGATGTGTTAACATTTAAAAAATTCAAAGACACAGGCAAAGAGAAACAATGCGTCCGCATTGTTTCTTTGCTTATTTCGTGGTATATTGTCAAGGATGTTAAGAGGTTACGGAGGGTAACGAAGAATGGAACAGAACGTATACGATGTATTGGAAGAGCGTGGCTTTTTAAAGCAGTGCTCCCATCCGGAAGAGCTGCACGACTTGCTCGGCAAAGAGAAAGTCACGTTTTATATCGGCTTTGACCCGACGGCCGACAGTCTCCACATCGGTCATTACGTTGCGCTTATGACGATGGCGCATATGCAGCGCGCGGGACACCGCCCGATCGTGCTGCTCGGCACCGGAACGGCGTTTATCGGCGATCCGTCCGGCAAGACGGACATGCGCTCGCTGATGTCGAAGGAACAGCTTGCGCACAATGCGTTGTGCTTTCAAAAGCAGATGTCCCGGCTGATCGATTTTTCTGAGGGGAAGGCCGTCATGGTTCAGAACGGGGACTGGCTGTACGACCTGAATTTTCTTGATTTTATGCGCGATATCGGCGTGTATTTTTCCGTGAACCGCATGCTGACGGCGGAGTGTTACAAACAGCGTATGGAACGCGGGCTGACGTTCTTTGAGATGAGCTACATGCTCATGCAGAGTTATGACTTCCTTGAACTGAACCGGCGCTACGGCTGTTGCCTCGAGATGGGCGGCGACGACCAGTGGAGCAACATCCTTGGCGGCGCGGACCTCATCCGGCGCAAGGAGCAAAAACCCGCCTATGCGCTCACGACGGCGCTTTTGACCACGAGCGACGGCAAAAAGATGGGCAAAACCGAAAAAGGCGCCGTCTGGCTGGACAAGGAAAAGTGCAGTGTCTATGATTTCTATCAATACTGGCGCAACGTCGGCGATCAGGACGTTGAGAAGTGTCTTGCACTCCTGACGTTCCTGCCGATGGACGAAGTGCGCCGCCTCGGCTCTCTGCCCGGCGAACAGATCAACGAAGCCAAGCGCATGCTGGCCTTTACGCTGACAAAGCAGGTGCACGGCGAGGAGAAAGCAATCAAAGCGCAGGCAGCCGCGGAAGCGCTGTTTGCGGGCGGCAAAGATCAGAGCAGCATACCGACGTGCGAACTGACGATGGACGACATCGTCTCAAGCGGACTGCGCGTCCCGGACCTGCTGGTCATCAGCAAGCTCGCTTCGAGCAAGAGCGACGCGCGCAGACTGATTCAGGGCGGCGGCGTATTCGTCGACGAAAGGAAGGTCGATTCGGTCGGCCAGGTGCTGGAGGCGTCCGACGTCGAAGGCGACGGCGTGATTTTCAGAAAAGGAAAGAAAAGCTATTGCAGGATCCGCAAAGCCTGAAACCGTATAAAACCGTCGGAGAAACCGGGGAAAGCGAGATTGTGATCAGCAAATCCCGCTTTCTTGGCTATTGCCGGCCGGTTCGTTCGGAAGACGAGGCGGCGCTGCTGCTGGCGGGAATTCGAAAGCGGCACTGGGACGCGCGGCACGTGTGCTATGCGTTTCGCATCGCGGACGGTCAGAGCGGGATTTCGCGTTCCTCCGACGACGGGGAACCGTCCGGGACGGCGGGCGTGCCGATACTGAACGTGCTGCTTCAGAACGAAGTGGAAAACACGCTGTGCGCCGTTGTGCGGTATTTCGGCGGCGTGCTGCTCGGGACCGGCGGCCTCGTGCGGGCGTATGGGAAGGCGGCGTCGCAGGCGCTGCAAAACGCGGGGATACGCGATATGCGGGTTTGCCGGACGCTTGAAGTGCTGGCTTCGTACCCAAGCTATGCGGCGCTGGAACCGTTTTTACGAAAGGCCGGCGTATCGTTCGAAGCGGAATTTACGGAGAACGTGACGCTGACTTGCACGATACCGGCGGAAGAGGCGGACGCGTTTTCTTCGGCAGTGACCGACAAAACGGACGGCGGGGTGAAAATCCGCCCGCTTGGGCAAAGGCTTTGCGCGCTGTGAAGACCGCGAACGCTAAGCCGCATCCGAAAACAAGGAGCGAACGGACCATGAAACGAATCATCGGCGTATGCGTCGCGATCCTGTGCATGCTGCTCTTTATTCCGCATGCCCATGCGGAGGAAGTCGGGATCGAGATCACCGCGACGCCTTCGGAACTGACCGATGCCGGAACGGTCGAATTCACTTTTTATATCGATAATCATAACGCAGACTATCCGATGGAGGACGTCACGATCACGTATCTGGACGCGACGTACGACGTTTTGGAAGGCGAGGTCATCCCGCCCGATTATCATGCGGAAAACATCGTGCTTTCGCTGCCGGTTTCCGACTCGCAGCTGGGCAGCCCGATCGTATTTACGCTCAACTGGACGCGCAACGGCGAACCGATGAGTCAGGAAGCGTCCGTCACGGTGCAGCGGGCGGAAAATCCGGTGATCGAAGTGACCCGCACGGCGGATGCCGACAACGCAAAACCGGGCGAGGTGATCGTTCTTACCTACACCATAAAGAACGAAACGAAGTTCGACATGACGGATATCACGCTGATCGACGAAAACATCAGCGACAATCCGATCCTGCAGCACGATTCGCTCCGCGCGAGCAGTTCGTATTCCATTAACTACAGCTATACAATGGGCGACGAAAGCGTCGTCAGCGCGCCGCTTGTCACCTACACCGTAAACGAAAAAACGAAGACGTTCTCTTCGATCGAACCGCTTACGCTGACGATGGTGCTGATTCAATTGGACATGAACGTCGATATGGGGACGCCGACGCCGAGCGGGGTGGCGTTTAACATCGACGTGGAAAACACCGGAAGCCAGACCATCAGCGATATTCAAATATTGGACGAGCGCTCAAACCTCATAAACGAGGAAACATTCACGCTGGAGCCGGGCGAAACGCATACGCTTTCCTACACCGTGGTTCCGCTGATGACCGAGCCGCTGCGGAACGTTAAATTCAAGCTGACCGGCACAGACCCGTTTGGCGATGCGTATACGCTTACGCCGGACGACGTTTACGAAGTCTATCCGTTTGTCGACGAATCGCAGATCAGCGTGACCGTCGCCGCGGAAACCGTGACCGCATGGACCGCGGACAGCGGCGCAATTACGGCGCGCGTGATCATTACGAATCACAGCACGGTGGAACTTACGAGCATAACCGTGCTGGAAACCAGCATCGGCGTGGTCAAGACGTTTGAAACGCTTCCGGCCGGAGAAACCACGTTCGATCAGGAGATCGAAATCGGTTCGCCGAGAAATCTGACCTTTACCGTAAAGGGCTACGACCCGACAGGAACCAACCGGGAACTGGCAAGCTGCATTCTGCCGGTTGCGTATGGAACGGAAGAAGCGCAGGAGGAGACGGCGGAAACGACGCCTTCGCCGAACAGCGGCGGGAACATGACGCTGTTCAACGACCTCAGCTCGGCAATCACGAAGATACTGATCGTACTCGGTGTTTTGATGGTGATTTCGTTTATCGTCCTCGTCGTGCTGACGGCGATGGAGCAGGCGAGAAAACCCCGCAGGTACGACGACGACGCGGATGACGACCTTGGCGGGTACGATGCGTTTTTTAACATTCGCGAAGACCCGATTCCCGAACAGCAAACGTATGACGAGAGGCCGAACCAGGAGGAGATCAGTTATACCAAACGCATGCTCGCGCTCAAGGACGAAGGACAGGCGGGTACCGTCAACAACGGCTCGGATAGTGCAAAGCCTTCTACGCCCGGGACGCGGAAACGCAGCGCCGACGAATCGACGAGCGGAAGCGACCGGCCGCAGCCGAAACGACAGCCTTCGGCAACGCAGCGGATTCCCAAACAGACGGAGGTCGACGAAGCGGTGGACAGGCTGATCGATACGACCCGCTTGCGGCATGCGCCGGAGGAAAGCGCTGCGAAATATCGCCCGGCGCGCCCGACGGGAGCGGCGAAGCCGCCGCGCGTTCAACAAAGCGCTGTAAAAAGCGAAACGAGGAAGAAGCAGGCGCCTCCGCGCGCGTTCGACTATAAACAGCGGCCGAAACGGCAGCCGATCAAAAAGCAGAACGTCACCCGCGTGGAAAAATACGCGAGCAGACGGGACAACTACGACGACGGGGAGTAAAGACAGATGTTTCAGGGACTAACGGAAGACACGTACCAGTTTTTCTGGGATATCGCGTTTCAAAACGACAGCGCGTTCTTCGAAGCCAACCGGGAACGCTACAAAAAAAGCGTATACCAGCCGATGAAGGAGCTCGCCATCCTGCTGACGCCGACGGCGCTGGAGATCGATCCGGAGTTCAACGTCCGCGCCGCGTCCATCGTATCGCGCATTCGCAGGGACACGCGGTATTCGCACGATAAAACCATGTATCGCGACCATGCGTGGCTCGGGTTCCGCCGCCCCGGCAAAATGATCAGCGAGAGCTTCGTGCTGTTTGCCGAGTTTGAGCGGGAAAGCTACGGATACGGCATGGGTATGTACGGGCCGAACGCGACGCTGATGCGCGCGTTCCGCGAACGCATGCTCGCGCGGCCGCAGAAGTTCCTTTCGCTGGTAAACGATCCGAAACTGACGGAGACGTTTGAAATTTCGGGAGAGCCCTTCAAGCGGCCGCGCTATCACGACGGGCCGGAAGCGTTGCTGCCATACCTCAACCGAAAGGATCTTTCGTTTTATTTTTCGTCGCCGAACCTGAAAAAAACGCTTAAGCCTGAAATTGCGGACGAGATCGTCGCGGCGTTCAATCTGCTTAAACCCATCTACCGGTTTTTAACAGGACTGGATTAGCGCGTGTTGCAAAAAGAGAGAGGGAACTGATATGGAAAAGAAGAAAAAGACGTTTTTTACAGTAACGCTGATGCTGCTGGCTGCCTTGTTCGTTGCGGGCATCATAATCGTGCTTAGCGCAACGTCGATCGGGCAAAACGCGGGATACGCCGCGATTACGCGCAACGGCGGCAGTATGGACACAAGCATGTACCAGCTCACGATCCAAAGCGCGATATCCAGCGCGCAGATCGCCGGCGGCATCATCGCGGGGATTTCCGGGCTTGGCGCGCTGATGACGGGCATGCTGCTCTATAAGGAAAAAGAAAAACAGTAATCGCGAATATTGCTGCAAGGCCGTCCGGTTTCCCGGACGGCCTTCGTTCGCCTGCAAAACGCACGCTTCATTCGACACTGTAGATGATGACGGTATCGTTTTCGTAGAAGACGGAGAAATGCTCTTCAAAGTACGCATAGTCGATGTCGTAATTCGCGCGCTCGTGCGAGCCGATCAACACGTAATCGATCCCGTATTTTTCCGCGTAGAAATCAAAATACAGCGAGGGCTGCTCGTAAAGCAGCGGCAGGGACGCTTCCTGCTCGGAGTAGTCCACACCGTGAAAATACAGATAGGACCCGGAACCGCAGACGATATTTCGTCCGGTCAGCGCGGCGATGCAGTTGTTGTGGTTGTTGTTTGTCAGAAACAAAGCGTCCGGTTCGGCGTTTTCCTTCACATACTCCGCGGCGAGGACTTCGTCGCTCCCGATCAGCTGATACTCGGAGACGTATTCGCGCCCAAGCGTGAGCGCCCCCGACAGGAACAGAACGACGCACGTTATTGCGGCAAGCACGGCGGTGCTGATGCGATTACGGGACGGGCCGCGCATCAGGCGGTCTTTCGTGTCGATCAGCCAGCTGCCGACAAGGCCGCATGCGAACGCGAACGTGATAAAAAGCAGTTTGTTGTTGTCATAAGTATTCGGCTGGAACTGGATGAATTCCGCAATGGCCCAGATCAGGATGCCGCCGCCGACCACGCCGCGGTCTTCCTTTGAGGCGGCGATAAACGCGACCGGTGCAAGCAACGCGATCAGGCCGAAGTTTTTGATATAGAACCAGAAGTAGTTGTCCGACTCGTTCGCCCAGTTGAAATGAAACCGGAGCAGGCTGCCGGACGACTTGAACGCAAAGAGGATCAGCTGCGGCATCGCAAGGACGAGCACGATCGCAAGATAGCGCATGTATCCCGAAAACTGCCGCCGTCCTTCGTGCCTGACGATGGAGCGGAACAGGTAGAACGCGCTGACGATGCCGAGCGCAAGGAACGAATGCGTATGGATCA
>CAYUUB010000130.1:0-6212 GCA_964447725.1 uncultured Oscillospiraceae bacterium | reverse complement strand
CAATCGACGCCGGAAAGCGTCGCGGCATAGCTGTAAAACGACGACAGATGGATCGTTTGAAGGAAGGCCGAAAGCCCTTCGGAATAGCCGTGGATCACGTAATATGCGTCCGGGTCGGGATCGAAGTCGAATCCCTCGCTGTAGAAGAAGATGTGCTTTCCCTGCATGTCCGTCCGGTAGGAATACAGGCAGTCGGCAATCTCGGCAAAGAATTTCCCCTCGGTTTGGTATTGCGTCACGTCCGTGACGACCAGCACGTTGAACAGGCGGTAGGAAACGGACGTGGAATGCGCGACGAACCCGTCGATCAGGCCGATGGAGCAATCCGTCGGCTGCCAGAGCAGAACGTCCTGCCTGTCGGCGATCGCGTCGAAGTCGATCTGCGACACTTCGGAAAACATCGTTTCGTCATAGATGGATTCGTCCGGATAATTGTCGCCGAGGTATTCGATTGTCGCGATGGTCGTGTAGTTTTCATCGCAGTCGTGCAGCATTTTTTCGCTTGCGGCAAACGTGTTTACGCCGAGATACAAAAACGCTGCGACCGCAATGATCAGCAGTGTAAAAAGGATCGTCTTGAGCGGCATACGCAGGATGCTGTTTCGGCTGTTGCGAAGAATCATATTCCGTTTCCTTATCGTTTCACTCGGGTTTATTACCAATGTATTATAGCATGCGTATTTTTTATAGCATACAAAAAAAGCGATATAAGGCGCGTTTTTATAACGTGAGCCCGTCTAATATACAACGTAAGGAAGCAAACTGTTCACTATCAGCCGGACGATCGACGAAATTTTATCTTTTACGCAATGAATCAGTTATAATAAGCATAGATTCGTATGATCGTAAAATAAAACGACATACATCGGGAGGACGTATGGTAAAACACATTTGCGCCTGCTGCATGGCGGCGGTTCTGCTGGCCGGGCTGCTGCTGGGCTGCGCCGGCGCGGGAGCGACCGACTTGCCGCAGGTCGAAGCCGCCGACTTCGAGCCGGGCGAGCACGCCCGGGATTCGGTTTATGCGCAGACCTTTTCATACCGGTCTGTTACGACGGACGGAATGACCTTCTGCGTTGAAGAAAGCCTGCTGGACCAGATCGACGTCAACGCGCTTTTCGGGACCGTTTACGACGACCTGCAGACGATACGCGGCGAATTTGGAAACACGGAAGACGTGCAGTGCTATATCCTTCGCAAGACGCTTAACCAAAGCGTCTGCGCCGTACCCGGAGAAATCTTCTGCACGCCGGACGACGTGACCGGCGGCGGGTACCGCGAAAGCCTGGTTTCGGCCGCGCTCGGCGCCACCGAACCGTGGATTGCATACGGCGCGTACGCATGGCTGTTTTTGGAAAAGACGGACGAACAAACGCAGGACGAGCTTTCGGCCTATTACTCCGACGAAGCAAACCTGCCCGCGTTTTCGCTTTTTGCCGGTTATTTCAATTCGACGCTTGCCGGCAGGCAGAGCGTACGGTATGCCAAAAAGACGGCGGTCGCGCTTGCGTCCTACCTGATTGGGGAATACGGGCCGGAGGCGCTGCTTACCGCCGGGACGTCCGAAGAATATCGGCAGGAATGGCTGGAAAGCATCGGCGTCCAGGCGGCCTATGC
The DNA here is from genome assembly GCA_964447725.1 of uncultured Oscillospiraceae bacterium. GTDB lineage: Bacteria > Bacillota > Clostridia > Christensenellales > CAG-138 > UBA7703. The sequence continues at coordinate 4,595 of CAYUUB010000130.1, read as the reverse complement.
CGCGCCCTGCGACATTATGTGGCTGGACGGCGCGCAATATGCGTCTGCCGACCTGTTTCCATGGGATATTACGAAGGACGCGCATGATTTTTCGTTCAGCTTCCCGGAGGGCGTCGATTCGCCGCTGAAGGTGATGCGGTTTTTAGCCGATTACAATGCCTGCATGGAAGATTTACTCGCAGATATCCGGACGGACGCGCCGGAGTCGTACGACGCCGTTATGGCAAATTGGGACAAAGCGCTGCAAATTCAGATCGTCGATTTAAGCAGCGTCTCGTTTGCGCCGGACGGATACGTCTATTGCGATTCGCTTGCGTCGGCCGTCCGGGGCACGCTGGAAAACGTGCTTGCATCGGAATCGTCCGAAAAACTCTGGCTGACGGAAGGGCTGGCCTTCGCGCTGCCGGCCGCTGCGGGCCTGAAGACCGGCGAGTGGTATGCGTCGTTCCTGTTGGACGCAGGCGAGCAGGCCGGCGATATCGGGGCGTACCCTGCCGACATTCAGGACTATTACCTTGCGCGCGCGCCCTATCCCGAAGACGCGGACGCGTTCAGCGACGCGTTGTTTTTGGAGGCGGCGGCCGCGACCGCGCTGCTGCATACCGAATACGACCTCTCCGCGTTCGCAATGGGGTCGTGGAGCGTCGCCGCCTACCGGCACGGCGAAAAAAATGCGGACGCCTATCCCGGCCAGGGCAACCGGCTGACGTGCCTGCAGGCGTATGAGCTGGCGCGGTACCTCGTGGACACGTTCGGTCTGGATACGGTGCTCGGCTACCTTTACGGGGACGGGAGCTTTGACGACGCGTTTCACGAAAGCTTTACGCAAAGTTACGGCGATATGCTGGAAACGCTGCGGCTCGAGGCCGTCAAATAACAAGTTTTCAACAGGCAAAAAGCCACGGAACACCGCGGCTTTTTACTGCTGTTATATTACCACAAATCGGCCCAAAATTCAAGACTTGTTCGGCCGACGCAACGGCGGTATGCTGGGACGGTAAGGGGATGATCTTTGTGGAAAAGACCGCCGCGTTAAACCCGATCTGGCAGACGGAGCGGCAGCTTCGGCAAAAGCTGCGAGAAAGCAACGCGCTCAGCGCGCGGTTTGGATTGTCGCTGGACGAACAGAGCATCGCCGCGCTTTCGCAGGCGCGCGCGGAAACGCTCGCGGAGACCGGGCGCGTCGAATTCGGCGTAAGCGTCCTTCCGGACATGGTCGAAGCGTTCTGCGACTCGCCGTATCTGATGCAGGACGAATACGAAGCGACGCTGGCCGGCCTGATGGAAGCGTTTTACACCTACAAAAACGAGACGCGCGACCAGATTGCCGACGACGAACTGCTTGGCCGCATGCGCGCGTGTTTCGACGCGTATGAAGGATCGATGGACGCCGTGACGGGCATGTCGCTGGAAGCGCTGTTCGGAAAGGGCTCTGCGGACGACCGCCTGGTCGGGGAGACGGACGGCGATGAATGAGGAAAGCGGGCTGCTAACGCGCCGACCGCGCGCAATCGACGTTCAAAACCGGGAATCGTTCGGCGCGGAGTTCGCGGCGCTTCTGGCGGAACGCACGGGACGCTTTACCATGCGAGACAGTACGTCCGTCCGCGCGGAAACGGCCGAAGCGCTTGCGCGCGGAATCCTCTATTGCATCGATTTGCATCTCAGAACGGCACCGGACGGACCGGAAAGCGCGGCACCGCTGAAAACGCTTTATGAGGCGGGCGTTGCGGACGCAAAACGGCTCGCCCGCCGGGGAAAGCTGATGCTGCGGCAAGCCGAAGCGAACCGCCCGCCGATCGCGAATATCGGACTGAACGACACGCTTTCCGCGCTGCCGCTTTTTTTCCGGCGGTACGACGCGGATTTTTTTGCGCACGAAGCCCCGTGCGACATCGACTACCCGCTCAGCGTCCCCGTTTCGGAATCGCTGGCCGGCGCCGAGTATATCAACGAATACCTGCGCCGGCTCATAATCGAAAACACGTTTTTGCGGAGATTCCACCCGGCGCTGCTGGAATGCGTTTATCAGTCGCAGTACGGCGATTACGACGGGCTGCTGGTCAATCTGTACGCGCCTGTGGCGGAGGCCGCCGTCGGGCGCCTGCTCGCTGGGAAAACGGCGAAGAACCTCCGCACGGATTCGGCGGACCGCGGTTTGATTTGGCGGCGTTTTTCCGGTTTGCCGGACGCGCCGGCAAACGCGGCGCTGAAAAGCGCCGCGGCGTCCGTATGCGAAGAGCTGGGCGTTGCCGGAAAGCTCGAGCGGGATTATCTGGAGATGGTGGCGCTTGCGCTGCTGCCGCGCATCCGCTCCGCCAGGGGGCCGGACGAACTCGGGGGCGCGTTTGCTCCGAGCGCCAAAATACCAGACGGGCCGGAGCCTGAAACCGTTTTCTTCGACGGGCCGCGAATGACGGACGCGGAATTACGCCGTTTGATCGCGGAACTGCAGGGCTGCCGTTACGTTTCCGATCAGGCTGCGGAAATCCGTCGTTCGGTGCGCTCCATGCGGGACCTCGTCGAAATTCTGGATGTGGTCATGTCCGACGGCCTGTGCGAAGCGCTGGCGGCCGATATGGACGAACGCGAAAAAGCCGAGCTTGGAAGGATTCACGAAGCCCGAAACGGCGGGCCGAACGAAAAAAACGGGGAGACAAAGACACATGGTGAACTTGCCATACGGGCGGACGACGATTCCGTTTGACGAAGGCGGCACGACGGTGCTACGATCGAGAACGGACGAGTTCGGGAGCGCCCGGTCCGGCGAAGAGCTGGTCAGGGACGCGATGGAGCGTCCCTTCGGCGGCGCGCGCCTGCGCGAACTTGCACGGGGAAAGCGGACCTGCACGCTGATCGTTTCCGACCATACGCGGCCCGTGCCGAGCAGGGATATCCTGCTGCCGATGCTGGAAGAACTCAGAAACGGCAATCCGCAAATCGAAATTACGCTTTTGGTCGCCACGGGCTGCCACAGGGGCACGACGCGCGCGGAGCTGGCCGCAAAGCTCGGCGAAGCGATCGTTTCGACGGAAAGGATCGTCGTTCACGATGCGGAAAACGCCGACGGCAATGTCGAAATCGGGACGCTGCCGTCCGGCGCGCCGCTGGTGATCGACCGGATCGCCGCCGGGACGGAGTTGCTGATTTCGGAAGGATTTATCGAGCCGCACTTTTTTGCGGGATTTTCCGGCGGGAGAAAGAGCGTGCTGCCCGGGGTGTCCGACCGGGTCACCGTGCTGGGCAACCATTGCAGCAAATTTATCGACAGCCCGCTGTCGCGGGCGGGCATTTTGGAAGGAAACCCGATCCATGCGGACATGGTCGCCGCGGCGAAGATGGCGAAGCTCGCGTATATCGTCAACGTCGTTATCGACGAAGAAAAACGGACGGTCGCGGCGTTTGCGGGCGATCCGCCGGAAGCGCACGCCGCGGGCTGCGCGTTTTTACGCCCGTTTTGCGAAACTTTTGCAAAGCCGGCCGATATCGTGATTACGACAAACGGCGGCGCGCCCCTGGACCAGAACGTTTACCAGTGCGTAAAGGGGCTCTCGACGGCCGAAGCCGCGGCAAAGGACGGCGGCGTTCTGATCATGGCCGCCGAATGCGCCGACGGAGTCGGCGGGGACGGCATCTACCGTTCGCTGCGGGATTGCGAAAGCGTGGCGGCGCTGTACGATTCCTTTCTGGCGACGCCGCAGGACGAAACGATCCCCGATCAGTGGCAGAGCCAGATCCTTGCGCGCGTTTTGCGGCGCAACCGCGTGATCTTCGTCACCGGCGCGAAATTGGAGCGCGCGATCCGGGAAATGAAGATGGAATACGCGCCGTCCGTCGATGCGGCGTTTCATGCGGCGCGGAGCATCAAGGGCGGCGGCGCTTCCGTCACCGTAATCCCGAACGGCGTGTCCATGATCGTCCGGCCGATTACGGAATAAGGCGGCGAACCGGAAACCGGGTTTTTTAGAGATGGAGAAGCAAAGATTCGTTTCAGGCGGCGCGGTTCCGCCCGCACAGACGATGCGGACCGCGCCTTTTTGGCGCGCTGCGTTGACGAACGCCGCCACACGCGCATACAATGAGGACAGAGGACAGCGAAAACAGCAAATCAAGTAAGAAGACTACGGAAAGGCGGTATTGGTTATGCAAAAAGCCGTTGAGTATATTGCGCGCGCTGCAGGGAAGCTGATGCTGGAAGCGGCGAAAGACGGAACGGGCGTCCACAAAAAGGACGGCGTCGGAAACTATGTGACGGACTGCGACAGGGAGACGCAGGCCTTTTTACAGAAAGAACTGGCCGACGTCCTGCCGCAGGCGACGTTTGTCGGCGAGGAGGACGGGGGTGACGCGTACCGTCCGGACGGCTATTGCTGGATCGTCGACCCGATCGACGGGACGGCGAATTTCATCCGCTCGATGGGATACAGCGCGGTTTCGATCGGGCTGGTCAGGGACGGAAAACCGGAGCTGGGCGTCGTCCACAACCCGTTTTCGGGGGAGATGTATTCCGCGATGCGCGGCGAGGGCGCGACGCTGAACGGATACCCGATCCGCGTTTCCGACCGACGGCTGAAGGAAGCGAAGTGACTGGAGTT
>CAYUUB010000129.1:0-6229 GCA_964447725.1 uncultured Oscillospiraceae bacterium | reverse complement strand
CTGCGACCTTGCCGTTTTCGGCAATGTCGATCTCAAAATCTCCTTCGGAAAGGATTCCAACGGCAACCTGCTGATTCAGTTCGTTATCTTCCACCAGCAAAATGCGCGCGCCGCAAATATGCGCGATGTCTACGTCGATATCCACCGGTTGCCTTGGCGCGTCGTCGAACGAATCGTCCTGCCGCGCCCCGAGCGTGCGCAGCGTCGATTCCAGGAGCGTGCTGGAACTGATCGGCTTGACAAGCAACAGTTCGATTCCGGTTCCCTTTATTCTCCGGTAAATGTCTTCCCGCCCGAACGCCGTAATAATGATGCATTTTGGTTCCGCACAACATAATGGAAGCGAACGAATCTTTTTGTAGGTGTCGACGCCGTCCATCTCCGGCATCTGCATGTCCATGTAGATGATTTCATACGGATCCTGCTCGGCGTCCGCTTTTCGCACAAGCGATATGGCCTTCCTTCCCCTGTCGGCCGTATCGACGCGCATACGATGCGCGCAAAGCATATCGTGCAGGACCGTCCTCGCGTGAAGATTGTCGTCAACGACCAGCACCCGGCGCCCGGCCACGCTGATTGCTGCGTTCATCAGGCGGTCCCGCTTCGTGGATTCCTCCAGTACCGCAGTAAACCAGAACGTGCTTCCTTCGCCATAGACGGATTTAACGCCGACTTCTCCGCCCATCAGGTTTGCGAGCCGCTTTGAAATCACCAGGCCAAGGCCGGTCCCGCCGTATCGCCGTGTTGTGGACGTGTCGGCTTGCTGAAACGACTGGAACAGGCTCTTCTGCTGCTCTTTCGTCAGTCCGATCCCCGTGTCCTCGACTTCAAACCGGATCATGCATGACGTGCCCTGCTGCGACACCTTTTTGATCCGGACGATGATTTCGCCCTTTTCCGTAAACTTGACGGCGTTGTTCGTGTAGTTGATTAAAATTTGGCCAAGGCGAAGCGAATCGCCGATCAGTGTATCTGAAATCCCCGGATCCACATCGAAAATAAATTCCAGCCCCTTCTCCGCGCATTTTTCGCCGATCAGGTTTGAGAGATTGTCCAAAACGCTGCGCAGCTTAAATTCCGCCCGCTCGATCCGCATCTTTCCCGCTTCCACCTTGGAAAAATCGAGGATATCGTTGATAATTCCAAGCAAATGCTGACTTGACTGCTGAATTTTTTCAACATATTCCGTTTGCTTTTCCGTCATGTCGGTCTTTTTCAGCAGAAACGTCATGCCCATAATCGCGTTCATCGGCGTACGGATTTCGTGGCTCATGTTGGCCAGGAAGTCGGATTTGGAGCGCGCCGCATCTTCCGCAGCATTTCTTGCTTCCACCAGCGCTTCCATCATACGCCCCGCCGAAGGCCTTGCGATCTCTTGCATAAGCTGCTGTATATTTTCGCCGGCAGGACGTTCGTTTCCGTCCTGCTCAAGGACAACGCTCAAAACCGAGTCTTTATCCGCGCCTGACAGCGTAACCGCCCGGAACATTTTTTGCAAAAAAGCGCAGGTTTCCTGCGGCGGTGCGGGCTGCAGCGAAAGAACCAGACGGAGCGGTTCTCTTCTGTCGTCCAACGAAATGGAGAGCGTATATTCTTCTCCGGCTTCCACCGTCTTTCGAAACGCTTCGGAAAACGCCGTTTCCGCTCTTGTTGCAAGAATGTCGGTATACCCGAGTCCATTCAGCGTCATACGAAGCTTGCGCCTTGCACTCACGACGGATTCCGCACTATTGATATGTAAGCTGCCAAGCTTTGTCATGCGATCCCTCTTTCAGCTGTCCTACTGTAAATATTTCATCGCGATGCAGGATGCGTCGTCGTCCTTCATGCCGAACCGGTTTAAGATCGTTTCGGCAATCTCTTCAGCGGGTTTATGTAGGATTCCCGGGCATTCCAAAATATCGAAATGCGTGCTGATCCCGTCCGAATGCATAATCAACGTCGTTCCGGGAAATAGTTTCATTTCACGTACTTCCGCGTGCACCGCGCCGTATCCAAGCACGCCGTCCGCAGTCATCAGACTCGTCGACTGTCTTCCCACGAGCCTCAATGAAATATTTCCCACCCCGGTATACTGCAGGATGCCGGTTTCGGCATCAAACCTGCAGACCGCGGCGACGGCGCCCCGCGTCCCGGCGAGGCAATGATGCAAGCCGTTGATCATTGCCAGCAACGGTTCCATGCGGTGTCCGTCCAGCCACGTGCTTGCCTGAACAGCGACCGTCCGGGCGTTTGCCCCATGGCCGAGTACGTCGATCAGCACAAGCAAGCAGGCGATCCTATCGTCGTAAATGCTGATCAGGTCGCCGCTTTCCAGCAGAGTTTTAAACAGCGGTCTGACGATTCCAGCGCTGTCGATTCTACGCATAGCCCCTCCATTTCCTTGCCAGAATTCGCGTGCCCTTTCCAACGACCGATTCGATATAAAACTCATCCATAATCCGCTTGACGCTCGGCAATCCAAGCCCCAGGCTGCTTTTTTCAGAACTATAATGCTCGCTCAGCGCCGCTTCGATGTTTTCGATGCCCGGCCCTCTGTCGCCGGCAAAAATCTCTATGCCGATCTGGTTCATGCCATTGCTGACCAAGCTTATGTCCAGCTCGCCCTCCTTCGCATATCGAATAATATTGGTCGCAAGTTCCGAAGCGGCCGCCGCCAGAATGTATTCGTCCGATTTGGAAAACCCGGCTTCGGCAAGCATCGTTCGCATATGGTAGATCACCAGTTCGTTGTCATACGAATGGATCAGCCTGACCGTCTTGTGTTTTAGCACGGTGCACCCCTTGCCTGCTGCGAGTTTTAATTGGCTCGGGTCGTCTTCCTCATCAGACGCTTGATTTGTGAAAGTATTCATTGCGCAGCCATCCCCGCCAGTTCGGCAAGTCCCTGTTCCAGCGTCATCGCGGTGTGCATCACGTTTTCATCCGGTTCGATCCCCAGATCGATCATGGAACAAACGACACCGGGGCTCAGCCCGACCCAAACCACTTTAACGCCGAACAGCGTAAGCGCGCGGGACGTCGACTCAAATGTTTTATAGATATAGGAGTCGATCATGCTGACCATCGCAAAGTTCAGGATGGCCCCGCTTGCACCGGACCTGTGCGTCTGTTCGATGATGATGTCCGAAATCTCATGAATCCTGTCGTCGGTCATGTTGTCGGAAATCGTCACGATCACGTTGCGCCCAATCTGCGTAATCGACGCGTTTAAATCCAGATTTGCTCCGTTCATACGTTCGCGTCTCCGTTAACTCTGTTTTTCTTTTACTTCAAGATCGATCAGCGAAAGCGCTTCCGACAGCGCGTCGCTCAGCGTGGATTTTGTTTTGATCGCGTTCATGTCGATCCCGAGATTGATGATCGTCTGCGCGACCGCGGGCGAAATGCCGGACAGGATGCATTCGCAGCCGAGCAGTTTCGTCGCCTTCGTAATCTTGATCAGATGGTTGGCGACCGCCGTATCGACCGCCGCCACGCCTTGGATGTCGAGAATGATCACTTTGGAATAGGTGTCCACGATGCGCGTGAGCATGGTTTCCATCATGTTCTGCGCCCGGAGAGAATCGATAACGCCGACAACGGGCAGCACGAGAATTCCTTCCCAAAGCTTGATCGTAGGCGTGGACATCAGCCGGATCGTCTGGTTTTGTTCGCGCAGGCGCTCCTCGTATTGGGCCTGCGCGGTAATATCGACGGCAAATTCGAGGCCGCCGATCGTCGTCCCGTTGTCATCTTTCAGGGGGACGGCATAATACTCGACCTGGATTTTTCCGTTCTTGGAGTTGAGTTCCGTCCGGTCGGAACAGGGTTCTCCGGTTTTGAATGCCTTACGCATACAGCAGTTTTCCGTGCCGCAATGCGAGGAGTGAACCGTATCATAACACGACTTTCCGGCAACCTCCCCCATCGTCTTGTCCAGAAGCTCCAACGACGCTTTATTCATATAAAGCAGCCGCATTTCTTTGTCCACCGCCATTACGGGCGTTGGAATCTGGTCAAGTATCTGTTCCTTCAATTCTAAACTTGCCAAAAGGCCGGATTCCCGCTTTTCCATATGAAAACCTCCTGCTATTCAATTGTACGCTTGTTCGGTTGTCAATTCGTCTTGTCACCGGATGTGAGCTGCTTTTTCGTGTAATAAACACAGTATATTTTATTATATACATAAACTAATAAAAATACAAAGGTTTTGATTCACAATACTTATTATAAATGTTTTATGCTTGCTGATGCCCGTGCTTATAGGCATCCCGGTTCAAACAAGCTTGCATATCGAAAAGCATTGACAGCCTGAAAATTACTGGATATGATGACAATAAATATATGCTTTTCTTTTTATTCAGTATACAAAAGGATTTTGTATGAATGTATTTCTACACATTGATTTAAATATATTCATGATAATCATCTGTTTAATCATGTATTTTTCGAGCAGGGGCATGAGCGAAAAACAGATGATCCATAATCAGATTTTCCGCATGCTGATTCTCTCCACCACGTTCCTTCTGGCGCTGGAATCCATAACCTGGATGCTGGACGGCCATGCATCGCCCTTTTTGATCGTTTTGTATTATATCGTCACCATATTGCTATACCTTTTGACGCCGCTTCCTTCGGCATTGTGGACGCTCTATGTGACTCAGCAGTTGTTCCACGATACGAAAAAATTGAAAAAGGAAGCGATCATTCTTGGAATCCCGATCGCCGTCAGCACGATTCTTACGCTGACGACGCCGCTGACGGGATTTTGGTTTACCATCAATTCGGACAACATTTACCAAAGAGGTTTTCTTTACCCGTTGCTGGCCCTGATTTCGTTTATGCCAATCGTATACGCTTCCGCGTCCATTCTGATTCACAGGAAACGAATCTCGAAAAAGCTTGCCTCACTGATGCTGCTGTTTATGGTTCCGCCCGTCATCGGTTCTGTGGTGCAGGTTCTGGTTTATGGCACCACCCTTCTCTGGAGCAGCATAACGGTATCCATCTTCCTCGTGCATTCCAATGTTCAGAGCAGTCAGATTTTCATGGACCATCTGACCGGCGTATTCAACCGCAGGCAAATGGATGTCTTCCTGACGGACCGCATGAAAGCCGCCAAGTGTAAGCAGCCGTTATCCTGCATTCTGCTCGACATCAATCATTTCAAGGCGATCAACGACAAACTCGGGCATGTCGTCGGAGACGAAGCCCTGAAGGACGCTTCCGCAATACTCAAGTCGTGTATTCGAAAGGGAGACGTGCTCGCCCGCTTTGGCGGCGATGAATTCATCATCCTGACCGATATCGACAGCGACGCGACGCTGCAGGATATGTCGCAGCGTATCCGCGATAGCGTACAGCGCTTCAACAACAGCAAAAAGCGTCCGTACGCTCTGGATTTCAGCATCGGCTGCGCCGTTTACCATCCGAATTCCGGCTGGAATAAAAAGGAGTTCATCGCCCACATCGACGCGCTGATGTACGAAAACAAGGCTTCCCTGTCCGCATTGAACACGTGTCCGCCACATTTGCAGGATTAGCGTATGTTATAATGATCATATTCTAATTTGTTAAAGGATTGCGTCATGGAAGCTGAAAAAACGCTCTGCATCATGGGCCTGTTCGACCGGGCGGCGACCGATGCGTTTCTCGAACTTCGCGATTTGCTGGCCCGGAACGGATTTGAAACGGACGACCAGCCGCCGCATCTGACGTTTGGCATTTACGACAGCGTCGACCGGGACGCTTTTTCGAGCTGGATCGAAACCAGCGCGGCTCGACAGAAAGAAATCGAACTGGCTTTCCACCACATCGGGGTGTTCCGGCCCGGAACCGTCTTTGCCGAGCCCTGCGTAAGCATGGACCTGCTGGACCTGCATAAACGTCTGCACGGCAGATACGACCAGGCGTGCGTCGCCGCAAATTGCCTTTATTCGCTGAAGGCCAAAAGCTGGGTCCCGCACACGACGCTGCTCACCGTAACGTCGCAGTCGGAGCTGTGCCGCGCCATACCGCTGCTGCTGGACCGCTTTTCGCCGATTCAGGCGACGATTACGCAGCTTGCGATCACGCAGTTTCCGCCGATGAAGACTCTTCGTACATTTCCGCTGCAAAAGCCCGGCTGACAGGAAAGCGGGCGTCCGCAAAGCTTTGCGGACGCCCGTTCTATTGCTTGCATTGTTATTTATGCGCCCTTGCCGACCGAAGCGCGCAGAACGACGTTCGGCATGGCCTGGAATCGCAG
>CAYUUB010000128.1:0-6255 GCA_964447725.1 uncultured Oscillospiraceae bacterium | reverse complement strand
AACAGTAAAAAGAATGTAAAACAGCGGGCAAAACAAAAAAAACCCGGGTTCACCGGAGCTTTTGAAAGAACGTGGAAAGCGGGGCCTTGCACGCTTCTTCGAGAATGCCGCCCCAGGTTTCGACGCTGTGCAGGAAGCAGCGGTCCGTGAGGCCCATGACCGACCCGCAGCAGCCGGCAACCTCGTCGAACGCGCCGAACACGAGCCGCGTCAGCTTCGCGCTGACGCACGCGCCCGCGCACATGGCGCAGGGTTCCAGCGTGACGTACAGCGTGCAGCCCGTCAGCCGCGGCCCGAGCTTTTGCATCGCCCGCCGCAGGCAGAGCATTTCCGCGTGCGCGGTCGCGTCGCCCCGTTGCTCGCACTCGTTGTGTGCGCGGGCGACGACTTCGCCGTCTTTGACCAGCACCGCGCCGACGGGCACCTCGCCCTGCGAAAAGGCGAGCTTCGCTTCCTCCAGCGCGAGGCGCATATTGGTTTCAAACGTTTCTTTCATCGCTCAGCACCTCGTCGGTGTCGAAGTCCTCATACTGCACGCGCATCAGCGTCAGGCCGTGCGCCGGGGCCGTCGCGCCCGCGTCCGGCCGGTTTTTGCTCTCCAGCGCGCGCACGATCGCGTCCTGCGGGAGCCTGCCGGAGCCGATCTCAAGCTGGGTCCCGACCAGGATGCGCACCATGTTGTACAAAAAGCCGTTCGCGCTCACGTCGTAATAAAGGTATTTGCCGTTTTGCGACCACCCGGAGCGCGTAACCGTGCGCACGGCGTTCGTGACCGTCGTTCCGGCGGACATGAACGCGGAAAAATCGTGCGTGCCGAGCACGTCCTTCGCCGCGGAGCGCATGGCGGGAAAATCGAGCGGGGTATGCACGTGCAGCGCGGTATCGCGCGTAAACACGTCCGCGTGGAGCCCGGTTTGAACCGTGTAGCGGTAGGTTTTGTCCTTTGCGGAAAAGCGCGCGTGGAAGGAAGGGTCGGCCTCCTCGGAGTACAGCACGCGGATATCGCGCGGGAGGCGCATGTTCAGGGCGATTGCGAACTTGTCCGCGGGCATGCGCACGTCCGTGTCGAAGTGCGCGACCTGCGCGCGCGCGTGGACGCCGCTGTCGGTCCGGCCGGAGCCGTGCGCCTGAATGGTTTCGCCCGTCACGGCGAGCAGGGCTTCGTTGAGTTTTTGCTGGACGGAAACGCCGTTTTGCTGGACCTGCCAGCCGACGTAATCCGTGCCGTCGTAGGAAACGACGATGCGGATGCGGCGGCTCATAACGGCACCCTTTCGAGGATTTCAATGCCGATCAGCACCGCGCAGAGCACGACGGACGCGACCAGGTCGCCAGCGTGGAAGTGCAGCTCGCGCATGCGCGTGCGGCCTTCGCCGCCGTGATAGCAGCGCGACTCCATGGCCATGGCCAGCTCGTCCGCGCGGCGGAACGCCGAAACGAACAGCGGCACGAGGATCGGGATCATGCTCTTTGCGCGCTGGATGATATTGCCGCTTTCAAAGTCCGCGCCGCGCGCCATCTGCGCCTTCTGGATGCGGTCGGTCTCCTCCATGAGCGTCGGGATAAAGCGGAGCGCGATGGTCATCATCATGGCGAGCTCGTGCGCGGGGAAGTGGATTTTCCGCAGCGGCGACATAAGCTTTTCCAGCCCGTCGGTGAGCATGATCGGCGACGTCGTCAGCGTGAGCACCGACGTGCCCGCGACCAGCAGCACCAGCCGGAGCGTGAAGAACACCGCCTGAAGGAGCGCTTCCTTCGTGATGCGGACGATCCACCAGTGCAGCAGCACGGTTTCGCCGCTCGTGGCGAAGAGGTTGATGACGAACATGAACAGCAGCAGCCAGCGCATGGGTTTCAGGGACGAAAAGAAATACGAACCCGGAACGCGCGCCATGGCGAACATGAACACGAGCAGGAGCGACGGCAGCGCGAACACCCACAGCGTCTTTACGACGAACACGATGACGATGTAGACGACCATGAGCAGGATCTTCGTGCGCGGGTCGAGGCGGTGGACGCAGCTGTCGCCGGGCAGGAACTGGCCGAGGGTGATGTTGGCGGTCATGCGTTCCACCTCCGAATCAGCGCGTCCTGGAGCTCGTCCATGCGGTAATAGTCGCGCCCGATCGTCATGCCGCGAAGGCGCAGCGCGCGCACGAGCCGCGTCGCCTGCGGCAGGTCGAGCCCCATTTTGAGCAGCTCTTCGCCGTGGGCGAACACGTTTTCCGGCGTGTCGACGAGAAACAGCGCGCCCTGATCGAGCACGGCGATGCGGTCGGCGTACATCGCGACGTCGTCCATGGAGTGCGAAACCATGACGATGCCGGTGCCGTTTTCGCTGCGCAGCGATTCGACGAGCGAGAGGATCTCCGCGCGCCCGCGCGGGTCGAGCCCGGCCATCGGTTCGTCCAGCACCAGGTATTTCGGGCGCATGGCGAGGATGCCCGCCAGCGCCGCGCGGCGTTTTTCGCCGCCGGAGAGCTCGAAGGGCGATTGCGCGGCGAACCGCTCCGGCGGAAGGCCGACGAGCGTCAGCGCTTCGAACGCGCGCTCGTGGATGTCGTCGTCGTCGAGCCCCATGTTTTTCGGGCCGAACGAAACGTCCTTTTCCACGGTTTCTTCGAAAAGCTGGTATTCGGGATACTGGAACACCATGCCGACCAGCGAGCGGATCTTTTTGCGGAGCTTCTTGTCCCGCGTGTCCAGCCCGTCGACCAGGACGCGGCCTTCGGTCGGCTGCAGCAGGCCGTTGAGGTGCTGGATCATCGTGCTCTTGCCCGAGCCGGTGTGCCCGATCACGCCGAGGAACTCCCCGTCGCCGATCGTCATGTCGATATCCGAAAGCGCGGGGTAGGCGAGCGCGCTCCCCGGCATATAGGTGTGGCTGAGTTTTTCAATGCTGATCGGCATGCTTTGTTTCCTTTTTATGAGCGGCCGGCTTTTCGGCAAACGCGTCTGCCAGGGAGTCGGCGAGGCTTTCGCAGTCCATCGCGTCGCGGGAGACGGGCAGCCCGGCGGCGAGCAGTTCGTCGCGGAGTTTGACGTACGCCGGCGCGTCGAGACGGCTTTTTTCGAGCAACTCGCGTTCGTTGAACACTTCGTGCGGCGTGCCTTCCATGACGAGACGGCCGTCCGAGAGGACGAACACGCGATCGCAGCCGAGCGTTTCCTCCATAAACTGCGTGATCATGACCACCGTCATGCCGCGCTCGCGGTTTAAACGCGTCACGGTGGAGAGCACTTCGCCGCGGCCCTTGGGGTCGAGCATCGCAGTGGCTTCGTCCAGCACGAGCACCTCCGGCTGCATGGCGAGCATGCCCGCGATGGCGACGCGCTGTTTCTGCCCGCCGGAGAGCGCGTGGCTCGCCTTTTCGGCGTAGTCGCGCATGTCCACTTCGCCGAGCGCCGCGTCGACGCGTTTTCGGATCTCCGCGGGCGGGACGCCGAGGTTCTCCGGCCCGAAGCCGACGTCCTCCTCGACGATGGTTGTAACGAGCTGGTTGTCCGGGTTCTGGAACACCATGCCGACCCGGCGGCGGATTTCGAGCGTGTTTTGCTCGTCGGCGGTGTCCATGCCGTCGACGGCGACGCTCCCTTCGCAGGGCAGCAGCAGCGCGTTGAACAGCTTGCACAGCGTGCTTTTGCCGGAGCCGTTGTGGCCGACGATGGCGACGATTTCGCCTTTTTTGATCGACAGGCTGACGTCCTCCAGCGCGCGCCGCTCGGAACCCGCGTACTGAAACCCGATGTTGACCAGTTGGATGATCGTTTCCGCCGCCATGAAAACACTCCGCTAAAAAAAATTATTCCGGCGCGTCCGGCGCGTTGCCGCCGATACGGCCGTTACGGCCAAAAAACGCGGTAAAACGCGCGTTTTTCAACACCATAAAGCAATTCAGTATAGCAAATACCTGTACAACTGGCAAGGTTTTTCATATAATGATACGGGCGCGGGACGCCCGAACGAACGCGCAAACGATAGGAGCGATGAGAATGAAAACCCTGCTGAAAAACGCGAGGACCGTCGTCACCTGCGACGATAGCGACGCGGTGCTGCACGGCGCGGACGTGCTGCTCGATTCCGGCGTGATCGCCGGGACCGGCTCCTTCGACCCGGCGGACGCGGACGAAACGGTCGACGCGAGCGCGCTGATCCTCTATCCGGGCCTGATCAACACGCACCACCACCTTTACCAATATTTTACGCGGAACCTCAGGCAGGTGCAGGGGCTGGAGCTCTTCGACTGGCTGAGCGCGCTCTACGGCGTCTGGGCCGGCCTGACCGAAAAGACGGTCCGCCTCAGCTCGCTGTGCGGCATGGCGGAACTCATGAAATACGGCTGCACGACCTGCTTCGACCACCACTACGTCTTCCCGCGCGGCGCGGGCGACCTGATTGCCGCGCAGTTCGAAGCGGCGGACACGCTCGGCATCCGCATGGCGTCGTCCCGCGGGAGCATGAGCCTTTCGAAAAAGGACGGGGGACTGCCGCCGGATTCCGTCGTGCAGACGACGGACGAAATACTGGACGACAGCCGGTACGCCATCGAAACCTGGCACGATCCTTCGCCGCTTTCCATGCGGCAGGTCGTGCTCGCGCCGTGTTCGCCGTTTTCGGTGACGGGGGACCTGATGAAGCAGAGCGCGGCGCTCGCGCGCAGCTACGGCGTGCGGCTGCACACGCACCTGTGCGAGACGAAGGACGAGGAACGCTTCACGATGGAGACGTACGGCATGCGGCCGCTGGCTTACATGGAGAGCGTGGACTTCGTCGGCGGCGACGTGTTTTACGCGCACGGCATCCATTTCAACGACGAAGAACTGAAGCTCCTTGCGGACACGGGCACCGGCGTTTCGCACTGCCCCTGCTCCAACATGAAGCTCAGCTCCGGCGTGGCGCGCGTTCCGGACATGCTGGAAATCGGCGTTCCGGTCGGCCTCGGCGTGGACGGCAGCGCGAGCAACGACGCTTCGAACCTCATGGACGAGATCCGCACGGCGTACCTGCTGCACAGGCTAAACAGCGGGGAGCGCGCGCCGAGCGGATACGACCTTTTGAAGATGGCCACGCGCGGCGGCGCAAAACTGCTCGGGCGGGACAGGCTCGGGCAGATCGCGCCCGGCTGCGCGGCGGACCTGTTCGCGATCCGCTTCGACCGCGTGGAGATGGTCTGCGCCGAACAGGACGAAAAGGACCTGTTCGGGACCGTCGGGTACCACCTGCCCGCGGATTACGTCTGGGTCGGCGGCAAACGGACCGTCCGGGACGGGAAACTCGAACAAATCGACGAAGCGCGCCTCGCCTTTGAAAGCAGGGCGGAGGTTTCGCGCCTGCTGGAGGCATTATGAAAAAAATGACGGTAAAAGACCTGGTGCGCGGCGCGATCATCGCGGCGGTTTACGCGCTTTTGACCATTTTCCTCGCGCCGATCTCGTCCGGGCTCGTGCAGTGCCGCGTTTCGGAGGCGCTCTGCATCCTGCCGTACTTTACGTTTTCCGCGGTGCCGGGTCTGTTTATCGGCTGCCTCGCGGCGAACCTGCTCACCGGAGCGCCGGTCTACGACGTCGTGTTCGGCAGCCTCGCCACGCTGCTTGCGGCCTATGTTACGTACCGGATGCGCGCGCGCGTGACGAAGTACCTGGCCCCGCTGCCGCCGGTGGTCTTCAACGCGGTCATCGTCGGCGCGCTGCTCGTGTACGTCTACGGCGTGGACGTGTCGTACCCCGTCGCGGCGGCTTACGTCGCCGTCGGCGAGCTGATCGCTTGCTACGCGCTCGGGCTTCCGCTGCTGCTGGCGCTGGAACGGTTCAAGGAAAAGCTGTTTTAGCGCCGTCAGAAAGCAAGCTTTTCGACGGCCTCGGGCGGGCGGGGCGCCCGCCTTTTTTTGTACGAAAAACGGCAAAATGCGGCACGGGTGAAAAAATATATAAAAATCGACTATTTGCAGGGATTCCTGCATAAATACTCATTTTTACGTTGAAATGGCACCGCCGCAGACGGATTTCCTGCATTTTAGCCGCCGGATTGATTGACAGTGCAATCGATGAAAGCTATAATAATAGTCGGTAATTATTGGGCTTTCCCGCAAGCTAAGACCCGATTTAATACACATCATTCTAGGAGGCAACTACCAAAATGGCAAAAACCATGACAATCGACGGGAATACCGCCGCGTCACATGTTGCATATGCATTTTCTGACGTAGCGGCAATCTACCCGATCACCCCGTCTTCCCCGATGGCGGAAGTCGCGGA
>CAYUUB010000127.1:0-6278 GCA_964447725.1 uncultured Oscillospiraceae bacterium | reverse complement strand
TCCGTATACGGCATGTTCACGTCGCTGATGCGGTCGACGATGACGCGGTTGACCATCTCCGGCACGTTCCAGTCCCAGCAGCGGTTGCCCGCCTCCATATGGAAAATCGGTATCTTCAGCCGTTTTGCCGAAATCGCCGCGAGTGCGGAGTTGGTGTCACCCAGAACCAAAAGCGCGTCCGGCCGTTCGCGTCGCATCACATCGTACGACTTTGCGATGATATTCCCCATGGTTTCGCCAAGGTCTTTGCCCACGCTTTCGAGATAATAATCCGGCGCGCGCAGGCCCAGGTCGTCAAAAAAAATCTTGTTGAGCGTATAGTCGTAGTTCTGGCCGGTATGCACCAGGACATGATGAAAATACCGATCGGCACACGGAATCACCGCCGAAAGGCGGATGATCTCGGGACGCGTGCCGAGCACGGTCATGAGCTTCAGCTTTGTCATGCTCGTTCAACCTCCGTTGCTATGGTGTCCGGATGTTCGGGATCGAAGCATTCGCTCGCCCACATCAGCGTCACCATATCCGATTTTCCTGTGTTTTCAATGCTGTGCGCATACCCGACCGGAATGTCCACAACGACCAGCTTCTTGCCGCTGACGTGGTATTCCAGGACCTCCTCCGCGTCCGGGCTGCGGAAGCGGATCACGCCGGAGCCGTAGACGACGAGAAATTTCTCCGTCTTCGTATGGTGCCAGTGGTTGCCCTTCACAATGCCGGGTTTGCTGATATTGACGGAAACCTGTCCGCCGCTGTCGGAGCGCAAAAATTCCGTAAAACTGCCGCGGTCGTCCTCATGCATCGTCAGCGGATACGCAAACTCCATGGTCGGCAAAAAGCTCAGGTACGTCGCATAGAGTTTCCGCGTCAGCGGCGCGCTCATGTCCGGCAGTTCGTTCTCTTCGCGAATCCTTCTGAACGAGCGGATTCGTTCGGCGATGTCGCCGAGTTTCGCCGCATGCACCACGGGAACGACGCAGTACGGCCCCTCCATCGTCATCTCGCCGTCCAGCAGCGCAACCAGCGCTTCGGCAACGTCGTCGATATAGGCAAGGTGGAGTTCGGTGTTCGGGTCGTTGACCGTTATCGGCAGGTCATGCGAAATATTATAGCAAAACGTCGCGATCGCGCTGTTGTAATTCGGCTTCGACCACTTTCCAAACACGTTTGGAAACCGGAACACATAGACCTTTGCGTCCGTCTCGCGCTGATACTGAAAGAGCAGCTCCTCCCCGGCTTTCTTGCTTCTTCCGTAAAGGTTCGGCAGAGCCGCCTGCGTGGAGCTGGCGAACATCACCGGACAGCCGTTCCTGTATTTGATCAGCGTCCGGAGCAGCGTGTCGGTAAACCCGAAATTGCCCTGCATGAACTCGTCCTGCGTTTTCGGCCTGTTGACCCCGGCAAGGTGATAAACGAACTCGCATTCCGCGCAAAAACGTTCAAGCTTCTCCGCGGGCGTGTCCGCATCGTAATACAGGATATCGGTATACCCGTAGGTATGCAGTGTGGAAATCAGGTTTTTGCCGATGAATCCGCCGGCGCCCGTGATCAATATCTTCATGCTAACCGTGTCCTCTCCTCTGTCCCGTCCTGCGTGTCCACTCTCTTGTCCGGCTTGGCATGGATTTCCGTTTGGGCCGTTATCCCTTCCACTCGGCCAGTTCCGCGCGAATATACGACAGCCCGAGCAGCCGTTCCTTTACTTCTTCAACATTCAGGATCGTCGTATTGTTGGAGTTGAATTCGGAAAGCTTGCTGCGCTCGGCGTTGCCCTGTTCGAAATACTTTTCGTAGTTCAGGTCGCGCGAATCCGCCGGAACGCGGAAGTAATTACCCATATCGACGGCGCGCGCGCATTCTTCGTTCGTCAGAAGCGTTTCGTACATCTTTTCGCCGTGGCGGATGCCGATCGTTCGGATCGGATTGTCCGCATGGAAGAGTTCCTTGACGGCCTGGGCCAATACGCTCAGCGTGCATGCAGGCGCTTTTTGCACCATGATATCGCCCGTGTTTCCGTTTTCGAACGTATAGACCACGAGATCCACCGCCTCGTCGAGGCTCATAATGAAGCGAGTCATCTCGAGATTGGTCACCGTCAGCGGCACGCCGGCCTTGATCTGCTCGATAAACAGCGGAATCACGCTCCCGCGCGAGCACATGACGTTTCCGTAGCGTGTGCAACAGATCGTCGTCTTTTCCGGCGCGACGGTGCGCGACTTTGCAACCACGACCTTCTCCATCATCGCCTTGCTCGTCCCCATAGCGTTGATCGGATACGCCGCCTTGTCGGTCGAAAGGCAGATGATCCGCGAAACGCCCGCGTCGATCGCGGCGGCCAGCACGTTGTCCGTGCCGAAGACGTTGGTTTTGACCGCCTCCAGCGGAAAAAATTCACAGGACGGCACCTGTTTGAGCGCCGCCGCATGGAATACGTAGTCAACGTTATAGATTGCGTTTTGCACGGACGTGACATCCCGCACGTCACCGATAAAATAGCGAATCTTGTCGCTCTGGTAATGCCGGCGCATATCGTCCTGCTTTTTTTCATCGCGCGAAAAAATTCGTATTTCCCGAATGCCGGAGTCCAAAAACCGCTCCAGCACGGCGTTGCCGAAGCTCCCCGTGCCGCCTGTAATCAGCAGTGTTTTTCCGTCAAACAAATCCCGTCGCCCCCGTTCCGTCTTTTTGCTTTCTTTTCGTTTATATCGGTTCCTTCGTAAGCCATTCGTAATAAGCGCGCGTCGCCGATTCCCTGGACGCATGCTCGCACACATAGCTGCGCGCGCGCGCGCCGAGTTCGTTCAGCGGCATGGCGCAGGCGTGCAACCGTAAAATCGCGTCCGCCATTTCCCGCGGCTCGCCGGGACGCACGCAGATGCCGTAGCTTTCCCGCTCGATCGAACGCGCCCACTCGCTGCCCGCGTCCACGCAGACGATCACGGGCCGCCCGGCCGCAAGCGCCGTCCACGTCTTGGACGGCATGGCAAACCGCGTGGTCCCCGCTTTCAGCGGGACGAGAGCGGCGTCCCCGAGCGAATATACCTCCGCGACCCGCTCTTCCGGCAGCAGCGGAAACAGCAGCGCATTGTCGATCCGTTCGTTTTCGATGCGCGCGCGCACATGCTCGTACAGAGCGCCGCCGCCAAAGATGATCACCCGGATGTCTTCCTTCGGTTTCAGCAGCTTCGCCGCGTCCAAAAGCGTGTCCGGTTCCTGCAGGACGCCAAGCGTTCCGGCATAGACCGCATAAAAATGTTCGCGCGAAAGTTTCAGCTCGTCGAAAAGCGGATTGTCCTCCCGGCTGACCGGCCGGACCGCGTCGGTATCCGCCCAGTTTGGGATGACGGCGATCTTTTCCCCGGGAATGCCCCGCGCAATCAGCGTGCGCTTCATATCGTCGGACAGCGTGACGAACGCCGAATTCTTCTTGTACGTATGCTGCTCCATCCTGCGGCTCAGGCGTACGATCGGATGCCACTCGGTAAACTTGCCCATCGCGACCATGCTGTCGGGAAAAATATCCTGAAGGATATAGACCGTCCGCGCCCTGTGGCTGAGCCTTGCTCCCACAAGGCCCAGGAACGGCGGCATGCTGCCGAGAAGATATACGTCCGCTTTGGTTCTTTTCGCAGCCTTGAGCAGCGCATGCGTGTTGATTAAAAAGTGCAGCCCGCGACGGAAAAAATTGGTGCCCTCGCGCGACCTGGTCCCGACGCGTAAAATGCGGTACCCTTCCGGCAGGGTCTCGTCCGTTTTTTGCAGATACTCCGCGCGCGTCCGGTCGTCCAGGCCGCGGTTGGCAAGGTTCGTCACGACCGTTACGCACGCGCCGTACCGGCACAGGTCCTCCGCAAGGTCGGCGTACAGATGCGTAATCGGCGTAATTTCCGGCGCAAAGTAAGCGGAAACCAGCGTGACGCGCAGCTCGTTTTTCACTTCCGCAACCCCCTCGCGAACGCCCTTGTGATGCAGCACGCTGCCGATCGTGCCGAAAAAGCACCGGCAGTCCATAATAAAGCCAAGCCGTCCGACATATTCGCCGTCAAACTTTGCTTTGACGGAAATCGGCAGTTCGTCGCGCCCGTTGATCTGCGCCCAGCCGGTCAGCCCGGGCCGCACGGCGTTCGGCGTAAGCCCGTACCGCCCGGTATAGCGGTCCCGTTCCGCAATCAGGTCGTCCTGATTCCAGAGGGCGGGCCGCGGCCCGACGATGGACATGTCCCCGACAAAGATATTCCAAAGCTGCGGGAGTTCGTCCAGGCTCGTTTTACGCAAAAACCGCCCAACGCGCGTAATCCAGCGCTCCGGGTCGCAAAGCTGGTGCGTCGGAACGTCGCAGGGCGTATCTACACGCATTGTGCGAAATTTTAAAATCGAAAAATATTTCTTCCCTTTTCCCACTCGCTTTTGTTTGAACAGCACGGGGCCCTTGGAATCGAGCTTGACCGCAAGCGTCAAAACCAGCAGCAGCGGCGAAAGGATGATGCCACCCAACAGTGACAACGCCACGTCCAGAAATCGCTTGATGCGAATATACATGTTCTTCCTTCTTCGATGCGGAAAACCGCTTTCGATGCAGGGCTTTTCCAGGCTTTTTGCCTATGCAAAGCAAACGGGCCTCTTTCCCCGCTTATAGCAAAAATTCTATCATGCAAGGAGTATGGTGTCAATCGAACCGGGACGGTCGGTCGGGCACGGCCTGTCGTTGCGGATCGATTGCAAAAGCGGAAGCCGTAACGGCTTCCGCGGCGGTTGCTATTCGTCGGTTCGTTTTTGCCCGGGCGCGTCGTATTTATTGATGCAGAGCGGGCGCAGCTTATACGTCAGCACGACGGAGGATTTTACATACTCGCTGTAAAACGCCTTTTTGATGCGGTCCATGACCACGCGCCCCGTTTCGTACGTCACCGACGGCAGGAGCACGACGTATTGCATGACGCTGTAGCGGGAAATCGTATCCCCGCGGCGGAGATTGGTCTGCGCCACGTCCAAGAGCCGCTTCATAATATTATCCAGGACCATGTTGTCGAAACGCTGGTCCGAAGTGTTGCTGACGGTGAGCAGCGCAAGGAACATCGTGCCGTTGTACCGTTCCAGCATGCGCCTTTGCAATTGATAGATCTCTTTGAATATCTCATATTGGCAGACAAACGCGCCGTAGCTTTCGGAATCCTCCTCCAGCATGCCCTGTACTTTTTCGATATCGGCTTCCATTTCCTGGTCCGCCTGCACGATGAGCTTGTAAACCGCGCGGATTTCACCCGAAGGCTGAATGCCGAGCTGTTTATACTGCAGATCGGTCGCGAAATAATACTGTGAAAGCGCCTCGCGTTTTTTGCCCGTCTTGACAAGCGCCATCATGAGTTCCAGATGAAGCCGTTCGTCGAACATATCCACGTCCATCGCTTTCCGGCAAACCTGAACGATCGTGTCGTACTCCTCCTCGGCCTTGAGCAGGTCGAGCATGGTGAACACGCTCTCCAGGAACAGGTCGTGGTAATACACGCTCTTCGGCACGACCCACATCTCCTCGGCGGAGTTGGTCAGAAGCGGTCCCGTATAGATTTCCAGCATGCGCAGATACCGTTCTATGCAATCGCGGTTGCTCATGCCGGGCGTATGCGCCTGCTGGCAGAGGCGCTCGAACTCGAACACGTCGATTTCGCAGTCGAGGTCCGGATTCCACTGGTATGCGCCCCGCGCCGTCAGGATGGAGTTTGAAAGCTCCGGCAGGCCGCTTTGCTCAACCAGCGCGCGGTAGCGATGCAGGAGCGTTCGCAGCGCCGTTGCCGGATTTCGGTTTTCCTTGTCCGACCAGAGCATCTCCAGCAATTCTTCGTGCGGGACCGGCCGATCCTTTTTCAGGATCAGATATTCCAAAAGCTGACAGGTTTTTTTCGCCTGGCGCAGCTGCGGCAGCACCGCGTTTCCATTCACGACGATTTCAAAACTGCCAAACATCTTAATCTTAATCTTTGCTTCCGGCATACTGTCCACCTTTCCTGTTCTGTCGGTTGGTTTCGCAATCGCAGCTCCGTGCGCCGATCAGGCGCTGCCGAGTTTCCGCTGCATAAGCTCCTGATTGGCGGCGTAAAGGCGCGCCGTTTCCCGGGCGATACGTCCCTGGCGAAACAGGCGGAGGATATCCGCGTCCATCGAACGCATGCCCGCGTCCGCGCCCGAGAAAATCACGTTGTCCATCTGGTGCGCCTTGCCGTCCCGGATCATATTCTGAATCGCGCTGTTGACCACCATGATTTCGAACGCAGGTTCCAGCG
>CAYUUB010000126.1:0-6282 GCA_964447725.1 uncultured Oscillospiraceae bacterium | reverse complement strand
ATGGTACTTGGCTGGAGACGGCCCGGAAGAGTAGGTAGCCGCCGGGATCCACAAACAGAGCATCCGCAATTGCGGATGCTCTGTTTTTCTGTGTTCCGACAGCTCCCCGCTCTCGCGGGCTTTGGGCCAGCCGGCGTGACACGACAGTTCGGCGATAAAGAACTGTTGCAGCATGCCTTTTGATTTGTTACTCTTTGTAATGAAAAGCAGTTTTGCGCTATAGCAACCTGCGGGTAAAAAATCGAAAGGGACTTTGACATGATTCGACTCGAAGATATCAGCGAAGAAAACTGGGCCGAAGTTGCCCGCTTATCCGTGAGCGAGGAACAGCGGGCCTTTCTTGACCGACCGATCGGTATCATTGCGAGAGGCTATGTATACCGCGACTGCAATGCCCGCGTGTTTGCTATAGCCAGCGACAGTGAAATTGTAGGCGTTGCTTTGGTACGGAATCTTGACGAGGAGCCTGCCTGCTATGATTTACAGCAGTTTATGATCGACGAGCGCTTTCAAAACAAAGGGTATGGCACGGAAGCGCTCCGGCTTATCATAGCTGAATTGCAGAACGAACAAAAATATCCCTGCATTGAAGTTTGCGTGGACAAGCGAGATTACGCCGCGCTTCATATTTACGAAAAAGCGGGCTTCGTCGATACCGGCTATATTGACGCTGCTGTACCGGATTGCCTGAATCTCATGTACTATTTCAGAAACGCACTCGAATAAATCGCGCGAAGAAAATTTTCCACTGTGACATATGTCCTACAAAGCATTGACGAACGCTCCTAAACTGAAATTGAGAGGGAGTGACCGACAATGCCGATTCTGTTTCGGAAAGGAAGACGCCCGGGCCGGCCCGTCCGTGCGAAAACGCCGAAGCCGGCCGAATGCCCGGAATACGGCGGCATCCGGTACCGGTTTTGCCCGCAGTGCAACGTTTGCTTCGGCGCGGGCACGAGCGTATGCTCCGCGTGCGGAAAACCGCTGCGGTCGAGATTTAACACGGACTGAAACGCCCCGTATGCCGTTCAGTCCGATAAAACGCCCATGCGACGCAAAGACGTTTTATTTTGCCCGTTCTGACAGCAATAAGCGTTTAATTAACATAGGCTGCATGCTCTGATGACGCCTTATCTTTGATTACCATCTTCACTTTTCCGCTTACGGGGTCCGGGGCGATTTTGTCGACGAACTCCACCCGATATTTTACGTTTGCCATGTTCTTATCGCGAAGCATCGGGTCGATTTGCCCTCTGACCTTTTTTTCGAGCTCCGACTTGTCGTCGGTTAAGGCGATGCACCGGATGATCAGGCCGGACTTGCCGGTTTGCTCAAATTGATATTTTTCGATCCCCTCAACATCCAGGTCGTCCAGAAAAAGCGGATGCAAAAAATCCTTTTGCCCCTTTTCGTTTTCAAGCCACAAAAGCTCTTCGACCCTTCCGGCGATTCGGTCGATATGGGTGAACGGGAGCGGCGGGACGAAGTCCTTCGTGAAGCCCTCGACAACGTCGTTCATGCGGTAACGAATCAGGGGGAACGCGCGATTTGCAAGCGGGGTGATGATCAGCCGGTTCTGTTCGTCCGTTTCCAGATAATTCAGGTCGTCGAGCAGATAAATCCCGTTATACCAGCTTGCCCCTGCGCCGATCAGGATGGATTCAGTGCATCCGTAATAGTTGATCACGTCGGCGCCGAACAGCTCTGAAAGCCTCTCCATTTCCTCTTTTCCCATTGGTTCGCCGCCTGTGATGATCTTCTTTGGCCGGAGGCTGATCTGCCCGGCCTGCTGCATTTCGGCAACGAGCTCGATGCAGGACGGATACCCCGACAGGTAGCTTGGCGAGAAATCGCCGATCTTGTCCTTCCATTGCGCAAGGGGCGTGGACGCTTCTACGATTACGCTTTTGGCATGATAACTCTTTAGTCCGTTCTGCGCGAGCAGCATGCTGGCATATCCCCGGCCTACCGAGGCGACGTGAAGGCTTCTGATTGGGAAGTCGCCGAACGTAACGGCGTTCTTTCCGCCGTCGATGCTGAGCCTCACAAAATTCGCTTCCAAAGCCGTAACCGCGCCCTTGGAATACAAAAAGCTGCATGGCTTCCCGGTGCTGCCCGAGGTATGCACCAGATACCCAATGCCGGGCAGCAGGCGAAAATGCTCGCCTTCCTCCATCTCCGGCTCTTTATGAAGCGGCATCGCCGCGATGCGATCGAAATTTGCCCGCACCATCGCTTTGTCGATAATCGGAAGGTCCGATGGCTCCAACACGGAAAGGTCTTCGTATGCGATGCCGGAGGAAGCGTAAAGTTCCCGGTAAAACGGGCAACGGATATAGGCCCGTTTCACCGTGCTGCGGAACTGTCGTATGCTTAATTTCAGGATATCGTCTCTGGACCAACGGCAATGATGATTGTATTTCAGGCTGTCACATATCAGCTCAAGCATAAACTCATCTCTTTATAACATGTTTGAATCCATGCAGTATTATACTCCTTTTTTCCTGACAATAACAGTCGATACACAGCCGGGACCTTATGATTCAAAAAGCGGCGGGAACCGGTCGGACGGCGGATAAGAATGTTCAGATCGCCCTGAAAGGCCGCATCGTGCAAGAGCCGGATCTTGAAATCAGGTCGCGGCAAGCGGACGCGTCGCACCGGCCGAATCACATCGTTTTCCGGTAGTAGAGTTTTACGGCGACGCAGGCGAACATCTGAAACAGCGCGGCCGCGATCAGCACGGCAAAAATCGTCGTGTTGAAATACCCGGCGATCATGCCGGCGAGGACCAGCAGCAGCGACAAAACAACGACCATCGGGTATCCGGCTTTTGCCCGGATCGCTTTTGCGCGTTCGTCGTTTTCCTGACGATAGTTCAGCTCGAGTTTTGCGTCGTCGGCCAGTATCCTGCGGTATCGGATCAGCACGAACCCGAGCAGAAGCGCGCCGGACGCCGCAAGGCCGCACTGAAACGCGAAGACGGCGTTGTTTTTCAGCGTTTCCGGCGCCCAGAACTGGTTGTAGACAAGCAGCCCGACGCAAAGCAAAGCAAGCGCGGAAAATACCGCCATTCTTTTTTTCAGTATCTTTTTGTATTTTTCCATGGTCATCGACCCATCCCTTCCTCATCAATTTCCGAAAAATCGAATACATCCTCGATCGCAAGCCCGAAATAACGCGCAATTTTATACGCAAGCGCGAGGGAAGCCGTGTATTTGCCGACTTCGATCGAAGTGATCGTCTGTCTCGTCGTGCCTACCGCAAAGGCAAGCTGTTCCTGCGAAAGCCTGCGTTCCTTTCGCAATTCACGGATACGCGTTTTGATACCGAACACCTCCAGATAGAACAATTGCAAAGCTAGCTTTGCAATTAGAATAGCAGTTTCCGCATAAAATGTCAAGCGCGCTTTGCAAAATTCATCGTTCGCGTAGGCACGAGTTTTCAATCCGGCGTTTTGGCCTTCTTTTCATACAACGCGCCTCGCGCGCATGGAAAGGCGGCGTTAACCTTGCGTTTTTCAGGCGGATACCATATACTAATTATCACTGGGAACGGGTGGACAAACTGTTCTGCAGTTTGTTTTTTGTATTTAAACGATATGAGGCATGAATGAAATGAAGCTGTTACGAATCAATCTGGACCGGCTTGCGCGCATCATTGTTTTGGTCGTCGCGGACCTGGTTTTGATTCTGCTTGCAAATATTGTCGCGCTCTGGCTGCCGTTTTCCGGCGAGGCCAGCACGTACATGTTTCCGTTTTACGTCAACGGCGGCATCGCGTACTCCTACTTTCAGCTGATCCTTTACGCGCTGATCTACATCGCGTGCTTTGCCGTTTTCCGTATGTACGGCAAATCGTGGACACAGGGGACGACGACGGAAAGCATCTATATGCTCGCGGCCGTCGGCGTCGGCACGGGGCTGGTCCTTGGCGCGAATATCTTTTTCGGCAACGAATATAAGCTTTCCCTGTTCCTTGCCGGCATTCTGCTGATACCGATGCTCTTTGTCGAGCGGTATATGCTGCGCGCGCTGAATCAGACGCGGCGGATGATTCAAAATAAAAAAACCAGCGGCAAATCGCCGCTTCTCATCGTCGGCGCGGGATTTTTCGGACGATACGTGCAGGCGCAGATCATGGCGGGCATCGTTAAGGGCACGAGCTATGTCGCGGCGTTTGTGGACGACGACCCGAAAAAACTCGGCATGCGCATCCGCGGCGTAAAGGTCGTCGGAACGACGGCTGAGATTCCACAGGTCGTCAACCGCCTCGGCATCCGCGAGATCATCCTTGCGATCCCGTCCATCGACGAGGCGCGGCAGGTCGAGCTCGTCGCGCTCTGCAAATCGACGAAGTGCCGCGTGCGCATGGTGTCCCCGCTGCGCGATCTCGATTCGCAGCCGACCATGCGGGACATCCGCGAAATCAGCATCGACGACATCCTGTTTCGCCCGGAAGTCAAGCTCGACAAGGAGAGTATTGCGGAGTACATCCAGCACAAGACCGTCCTCGTCACGGGCGGCGGCGGCTCCATTGGTTCCGAAATCTGCCGGCAGACGGCGATGTTCTACCCAAGTCGGCTCGTCATATTCGACATCTACGAAAACAACGCGTATGAACTCCAGATGGAATTCAAGCGCAGGTTCCCGTGGCTGAACGTCTGCATCCGCATCGGTTCGGTGCGCGACAAGGCGCGCATAGACGACGTGATGGATGAGTTTTCGCCGGACCTCGTCGTGCACTGCGCCGCGCACAAGCACGTGCCGCTCATGGAGGACAGCCCGGCGGAGGCGATCAAAAACAACGTCACCGGCACCTACAACGTCATCCACAGCGCGGGCGAACACGGCGTGAAGCGCTTCGTCCAGCTTTCGACCGACAAGGCCGTCAACCCGACGAACATCATGGGCGCGAGCAAGCGTCTGACGGAGTTGATCGTGCAGGACTACGCCAAGCGTAACGACATGCAGTGCATGACCGTGCGTTTCGGCAACGTCCTCGGAAGTTACGGCAGCGTCATCCCGTTGTTTGAAAGTCAGATTCGAAGCGGCGGCCCCGTGCAGGTGACCGACCCGGAGATCACGCGGTACTTCATGACCATACCGGAAGCGGCGCAGCTCGTTTTGCAGGCGGGCGCGCTGGGCGAAAGCGGCGCGATCTACGTGCTCGATATGGGTTCGCCGGTCAAGATCATGGACCTTGCAGAAAAGCTGATCCGCTATTACGGCTACACGCCGAACGAGGACATGCCCATCGAGATCATCGGCCTGCGCCCCGGTGAAAAGATGTACGAAGAGCTCACGCTGGACGAGGAAGAGCAAAGCATGATGGAGACGTCCCACAACCGCATCTTCCGCACGCAGCCGCTGCCGATCGACGACGCGGCGTTCCCGAGCAAGCTGGACGCGCTGATGAAGGCGGCGGCGGAGAACGACAAAAACCTGCTGGATATGGTTTGCGAGCTGGTCCCGAACTACTGTTGCACAAAGAGGCAGCCGAAGGCCGAAGAGCAGGACTGATTTTGAATGGAAGAAACAAAAGAAGCGCCGGGAAGCGCTTCTTTTTGTGTCGTTTGCCGATTGTTACGGACGCTTTGTCCCGCAGGACGAGCAGAACTGGTCGTCCGCCGCCATCTTTGCCCCGCAGTTCGGACAGGTCCAGTCGTCGAGCACGACCGTGTCCGCGTCTTCCTCGGAAGCCGCCTCTTCTTCGGGCTGCTGCGCGCCGCAGTGCGGGCAGTACGCCGCCTTTATGGGGATCGATTCGCAGCAACTCACGCACTTTTTGAGCCCGCGCTGCCTGAGCACCTGTTCTTCCAGCGCGGATATCTCCGTCGCCATTTCGTACGCCTGCTTGCAGAGGTCCGGGAATTCGTTGTCGGTTTCCTGCGCGTGTTTGCTGCAGTACTGCCGTCCGATCTCCGCGTAAACCGCGCGCAGTTCGCGGGATTTGGAAGCGATCTCCGCGTTTTTGCCGATCACGCCGAACGTATCCGTCGTCTTTTTCCAGACGTCCTGTCCAAAGCGCTCCACCTTTTTACCAAAGTCTTCCGCCATCTTGCGTTTCCCCTTTCGAAAATTGTGCGGTATGGAATGTGACGATGTGTCTTCTGATTTATTTCAGTATAACATCCGGCGGATAATTTGTATGTTGATTCCTATATTTTTAACGAAAACATTGCATTCTTGTCGAGATTTCAGTATAATAATGCTCGCGCGAGCATTCACGGAGGGTTGTCAGAGTGGTCGATCGTGCGGCACTCGAAATGCCGTGTCCCTA
>CAYUUB010000125.1:0-6295 GCA_964447725.1 uncultured Oscillospiraceae bacterium | reverse complement strand
CGGCACCGGGCATATTCCCGGTCCGGGGCGTTTACCCCATTGAGTCAATTCTCAGTCGATTCTTTTGGGCCGCTGTTTACAATGGTAGGATGCGGCGGTCGGATCATGGCCGGAAATCAGGATTGCGAGATTCATGAACTTACGTTTGAAAGACGTTTCAGCGACTCTTGCAGGTTCCTAATGGCTTGTTTATATGGCGGTTTCTTCAGCAAGCACCTCGTCGAGGAAAATCCTTACGATATCAGGATCGAACTGTATCCCGGCATTCATCCGGAGTTCGCTGACCGCCATGGCGGACTCAAGTTTCTTTCTGTACGGTCTGTCCTGCGTCATTGCATCATACGCGTCAACAACGGACAGGATGCGCGAAAGCAACGGGATTTGCCGTCCGGAAAGGCCCTGCGGATACCCCTTGCCGTCCCATCTTTCGTGATGAAAAAGAATGTATTCCGCAATCGGCGCAAGCTCCAGGGAAGCGTTGGCTATCCTGTATCCTATCTGCGGATGTTTTTTCATCTCGATCCATTCTTCATCATCGAGCTTTCCGGGTTTGTTTAATATTCGCTCCGGTATGGCGATTTTCCCGATATCGTGCAAAGTGGAAAGCAGCTCCAGCTGGTCCAGTTCTTTTTGCGTGAGCCCCAGCCTTGCCCCGATCTTTTCGGATAGTTTAATCAGCCTTTCGCAATGCTCTTCCGTCTCCTCGCTTTTCTCATATAACGTCACTTTAATGGATGAAAGCACCGCGCTATGCATGCTTTTGCTTTCCAGCACCTTTCGCTGGTACATATATTTTTCCGCAATTTTTACCACTGCCTCGATCGGTTGCTCAATTTTGGTCTTCGTCCCCGAACCAAGCGCCACGCTGATATGAAACGCTTCGTTGGAGATGCTTTTATTCAGCTCTTCGCATGCATATTGTATCGATTGCAGCACCGCCAGCGCGACCGGTCCATCGGTTTTCGGCAGAAGCAGCATAAATTCGTCTCCGCCGGTCCTGGCCAGCACGTCGCCGGGCCGGCAACTGGCCAGCATTGCCTTTGCGGTGTTGATAATCAGCTGATCCCCTTTTGCATGCCCGAACGCGTCGTTGATCAGCTTAACGCCGTTGATGTCCCCAACGATGATCGAAAGCGGGAGCATTTCCTGCGCGTCCAGTTTTTCCAGCGCCCGCTCAAAAAACCTTCGATTGTTCAGCCCCGTAAGAAAATCATGATAACTCAAATAGCACAGGTTGTCTTCCATCTTTTTGCGCTCGGTAATGTCATGAATATTCACAGACATGTGCGCAACGCCGTCGATCCAGATCAGTTTCGCCGAAAGCAGCCCGACGAACGCGCTCTTGTCTTTGCGCGCAAGATCGACTTCCACCGCGTCGCAAAAGCCGTCTTCCAACAGTTCCCTCTCGATTGTCCCCAGGTCGGATTCTTTACTGTAGAGCGCCAGGCCGATGCATTTCTTACCGATCGCATCCTCCTTTGAAAAGCCGAACAGTTTCGTGAAACCTTCGTTCACGTCCAGAATCGTACCGCCTTCCAGCCGGGCTACATACGCCGCATCCGGGCTGGTATTAAACACGAGTTCGAAATAATCCTTCGCTTCCTGGAGCGCGGCTTCTCTCTGTTTCCTGATTTCGTTTTCCGCTTTCAACTCTTTTACCAGCGATATCGCCTTCAAATGCTCCTTTCGAAGTTCCTGCGTGCGTTCTTCCACAAGGGCGGCAAGCCGCTGTTTTTCGTTTCGTTTGGCAAGATTCGCGCTCTTAATCTTCGCCATCGCGCGGATTTGTGCAATGAGTTCGCATTCGTCGATCGGTTTTGCAAGAAACGCCTCCGCGCCGCACTCCAGCGCCCGGATGCGGCTGTCCTTGTCGTCCTTAAGCGCGGTGATAAAAACAATCGGTATATCGCTGTAACGACCGTTCGACTTCAGCGCCCGGCATACTTCAAATCCATTCATTCCGGGCATAACAATGTCGAGAAGGATCACGTCCGGGTCGTGTGCGGCAGCCAAATCGATCCCCTGCCGACCCGTAAGCGACGTCATCACTCTGGCATCCGGAAACGACTCCCGTATCAGCGCTTTGATCGTGACCAGATTGTCCGGATTGTCGTCGATTGCAAGGATCGCGATGCTCTTATCGTCCATAAAGCACCTCTCCAATCACCTTAAGCAGTTCTTCGATCTGTATGGGCTTTGCAACGAACGCTTCGAAGCCATGCGCCAGTATGGCGGCGCGCTCCTGAATCATTGCGCTGGCGGTGAGGGCGACGACCGGTATGCGGCATGTCGCCGGCGCGCTGCGAATCGCGCGGAACGCGTCGATCCCGTTGATCCCGGGCAACGCTATATCCATCAGGATCAGGTCGGGCCTGCGGTCCTTCGCCATCTCGATCCCCTGCTCGCCGTTCTCCGCCTCGATCACGCGGAACTTATCCTGCAGGAGCGCCCGCACGGTCGTCCTGTTGTCCGCATTGTCCTCGACAACCAGTATGAGCGGCTTGCCTTCGCCACCGTCTGTCTGCAGCGTCCTGCTCTGCGTTTCGTCCGCTCCGGTCGTTTCTTTCGTTCCCGGCGTTTGGCCCCCGTCGGAGCGAAGCATGTCCGAAACGGCGGAAAGCAGGTCGCCGCGGTTGATCCCGCCCTTTTGAATAATCTGGGAGACATGGTTCTTTTCCAGCAGGCCCAGTTCCTCTCTCGTAATATGTTTTGCGCTCAGAATCAGAACCGGTACGTTCGCCGTCTTTTCGGACGTCCGCAGCGTGTTCAGCGTTTCGAACCCGTCGATTTCCGGCATCATCAGGTCGAGTATCATCGCGTCAGGAACGTTTTTTTCCACGATGCGGTAGGCTTCGCGCGCACTGCGCGCAACCAGTATCGTGTGCCCGCTTCGTTCCATCAGGTCCTTGATCTGTATGATCGCGGGTTCGCTGTCTTCAATAAGGAGTATGGTTTTCCCCGTCGCCTCCGCGTTTTGCCCCGCGGCCATGCACGCAGCAGCAGGCCGTGAAGCATTACGCGAGGAGGCTTGCTTTACGCCTCCTCTCTCTTCTCCTTCGCAGGACAACGGGAGCACGATCACAAACTCGGAACCTGCGCCCAGCGTGCTCGTGACCGAAATCGACCCGCCGAGCAGTTCCGCATACTTCTTTGCGATCGCAAGGCCAAGCCCTGTGCCGCCGTACTTGCGGGACGTGGTTCCGTCGGCCTGGTGAAACTCGTCGAAAATGCTGGCAAGGTTTTCCTTTGCAATGCCGATGCCGGTGTCCGTCACCGTGATCCGGACAAAATCACCGCTTTTCTGCGTAACGATGCTGACCGATCCGGTTTCCGTAAACTTCACCGCATTGCTAATGATATTCTGGAGAATATGTCGGCATTTGCGTTCGTCGCTCGCGAGGTATATTTCTTCGCCTTCCGTTTGTCGCACGAGCTCGATTCCCTTTTGCTCGGCCAGCGGTTCAAGCATTGCGGCGATATCTGCAACGATGCCGTTCATGCCGAATTTTTCGATCTCGATCTCCTCGCGCCCCGCCTCGATCCGTGAAATATCGAGGATATCGTTGATCAGCGCGAGCAGGTGCCGCCCGTTGCGTTCAACGATCTCCAGGTAACTGAGTTCCTCCTCCGGGAGTTGCCCGACAAGCCGCCGCGTCAGCACGCCGGACAGGGCAATGATGGAGTTGAGCGGCGTGCGAAGTTCATGGCTCATGTTCGAAAGAAACGTGGTTTTCAGGCGGCTCGCCTCCGCAAGCTGGCTGCTCTGCGCGTCCAGCTCTGCGTTTTGCTGTGTCAGTTCGTCCGTCTGCGCCGCCAGCTCGTTTTTCTGCGCGTCCAGTTCCCGGTTCTGCCGTTCCAGCGTCCCCAGCATATTCTTGATCGTCTGGAACGCAAGGATGCCTTCGATCCGCGCGCTCATCGTATCAAGGACGGTCTCGATCAGTCTGACCGAGTGTTCATAAAACCGTCCTGTGCTGGTCAGCGAAAAGACCGCGACGACCTCGCCGCCGGAAACGATCGGGACCGTAATAATCTCGCGCGGCGTCAACTCGCCGCTCGATACGAGAAACCGGAACCGCGTATCCTCCGGTATGTCGCGGATATATTGGGTTTTCTGCGTGAGAATCGCCGTCCCGAACTCGCCTTCGGGCGTATGCGCGTCAAACGACTCCCTCGCTTTTCCGTCCAGGCCAACCGAATCGTAGCAAACAAACGACTGCCTGTCGTCGCTCAGCAGATAGATCGCGGCGGTGTTTGCGTTCAGATGCTTCAGCATCTCTTCAAGCGTCGCCCGGAAGAACGCCTTCGCATCCTCCTGGCGCAACATCGCGCCGGAGATTGCCGCGGACTTCTCCTTTAGTTCAAGGTTGAGCTGGATCGCATCCGCCATCGTATTGAACGAAGACGACAGTTCCCCGAATTCGTTGCCTTTGGCGTATTGGATTCTGGCGGTCGTTTCGCCTTC
This sequence comes from uncultured Oscillospiraceae bacterium, assembly GCA_964447725.1. Classification (GTDB taxonomy): domain Bacteria; phylum Bacillota; class Clostridia; order Christensenellales; family CAG-138; genus UBA7703. The sequence continues at coordinate 1,830 of CAYUUB010000125.1, read as the reverse complement.
CCGGAAACAGCCGATTTTGTGGTTCATTTCGGCCAGCGGCTTACGAATCGACTCGATCATGTATGCGCTGATCAGCACCGACAGGATCAGTATCGCGCAGACAAGCGTAATGCGCCCCGCCGTCAGGGACTGATAGTACACATTGAAAGCCGCGTTCAGCTCGTCGGCCTCGTTGCTGGCATATTCATCGATCACGCCGATTGCGGACGACAGTTCGATTCTGCGTCTGCCGACGTCCCCCTCGTCGCCGAGGCTTGCGACAATATCCTCAAAGTTACCGGTCTTCGCCAATTCGAGCCTGTTCTGCGTAGCGACCTTCCATCCAATGAAGGAATCATAGGCGGAATCCAGGTCCGACGCCGGGCCAAGGTACAGTTCGTAGAGTATGTCGAACTGCTTTTCAATGTCGCTGAACGTTGATTCGACCGTCTGCAGCGCCGACTGTCTTTTCGCCTCATCGTCGATCAGAATATAATCCCGCACCGCAACGCGCGACTCCAGAATGTCGCCTTTCACCTCGTCGATTGCTTCCCTTACTTGCAGCGGATGTTCGTACAGCGTTTGCTCCTGCTGGTAAAGCCGGTTTGTCTGTACAGACGAGACCAGCCCCAGTGTAACGACAAACACCAGCACCAGCGAAAATCCGATCAGCAGCTGCGCACGTATCGTCAGGTTTCTCTTTTTCACAGCAATTCCCCTCTCGTTGGTCATGGAGCGATAGTGAGACTGTCGGCAGGAAATGGCTCTGTCTGATTATGATCGGAACGAAAAATCTTCCGTTTCAACGGACTGCGTGCAGGCGGGTTTTCGAAAGACGGCGGCCGGAACGGATATCGGCCGGAAACCGCCGTTGCTTTTTACGAACGCCCGCTCCGCTTCGCCAACGGCCAAAAACCCGGGTTGGGATATGGACCTTTCAATTTTCTTCAGTATAAGTAACCGTATATTTTTTTTGTAGTACATCATCAGGTTGCTGCAGCAGACGATATCGAAACTGCCGAATATGCTTTCCGGCGGACTTGCGGAAGAAGCGTCCAGCAAGTCGTAAACCGAAAAGCCGACGTTCTTTTTCAGGCGCGGGGAAACGGCGTATCGTCCTTCGCCCTCGGTAAAATAGGCCCGCATATATTTGAACGGCACGTTTTTGACGTCGGCTTCGGAATATACCCCTTCCCGTGCGGCTGTCAGTGCCTGTTCTGAAACGTCCGTCGCAAAAATCCGATATCGCAGGTCCTTGCCCGAAGATTCCAGCTGATCGTCCAGAAGCATGGCCAGCGAATACGCCTCCTGGCCGCAGGAACATCCCGCGGACCATAGGCGGACTTCGCCTCCTGCGGGCGCGCAGCGTATTACACCCGGAATGATCCACTGTTCAAGCAGCGCAAACAGCATTGGGTTCCGAAAAAACCGACTGTATGTGATACGCAGAGACTGGAAAAAAATTTCGGCTTCCGCTTTGCTTTCCTTCAGGCGCGCACAGTAGTCTCCGGGATTGTTTATTCCGGCGGCGTCGCATCCACGTTTGACTGATTTGGCGAGAAACGCCTCGTCATAGATTGTGAGATCGACGGAATATGAACTTGCAGCGTCAATAACAAGCTGTAGCAGTCCCTCGTCCATAATCGTTTCCCCCATGCAAACGGTCCGGGAGTTCCTGGGATAGTGACAATTTCACCCTATATACTTAAGTTCATATTATCTTACATTCCACAGCTTTACAATATCAAATACGGTAAATCGCTGTATTCAGGAAGCGTTTGACAATCGCAGGGGCAAAGCACTTAATAATAAGACTCGCATCAAACACAGAGCCGTCGAATTCGACGGCTC
>CAYUUB010000124.1:3927-6344 GCA_964447725.1 uncultured Oscillospiraceae bacterium | reverse complement strand
GCACGTTGGCATGCGCCAGGCCGCCGGTGAGGTGCCCGACCAGCGCCTTTGCGAATTTAAAGATGTCCTCCGAAAAGCCAAGCGTATTCATAAACGATCCGACAAAGATGAACGTCGGGATCGCCAGCATGCTCCAGCTTGCGAACGCATTGCCCATCACATTCGCAAACATGGAGAAGTTCACGCCGTTTAGCACGCAATAGAGTGCGGACGAGGCCAGCATGGCAAACGAGATCGGGGCGTCCATCACCATCAGGATGATAAAAATTACGAAATAGACCCAGACCGGAATTGTCATATGATGTCGCCTCCTTCTCGCTCCGTTTCTTTTTCAGCCAGCAGCTTAATGCTTCGCGAAGTGCACACGATGCATAAAAGCGCCGCCATCACGATAATCGGCAAAGCGTAGTAGTAGCACTTGGAAAACGGGAGGCCCCCCGCGGGAAGCGCAATCTTCTGTACCTTGAACTGGCGCAGTCCGCCGTTAAACAACGCAACTCCCATCAGGATCCCCACCACGTTGACAATCAGCTGAATCCATTTGTGCCATTTCTTGGGGAACCACCGTAAAAAGTATTCGACCTGCGCATGCCCGTTTGCATTGGTCACCGCAATCGTGCCAAACGCGGCAAACCAAACCACCATTGCGGTAACGCTCTCCTCAATACCGTAAATCGGGGAATTAAAGAAATACCGCAGGAAGATCTGCACGGCTAACAAAATCATAAAAATCAATTGCAAAGCCATGCCGATATAGCTGATAATCTGCACTACGCGGTCCGTTGCTTTACAAAAATTTAGCAGTATGCTACGTACTTTCACTGAATCTCTCCTCTGTTCTTTTTTGTTAACCGGTAAATCTATAACTATAATTCTGTACTCTTAACGAAATGCCAAACCCAACCGTCAAATGCAGCCCCTGGCGAACGTTACAGTTTCTTCACAATGTCGCCGAAGAATTGCCTTTATTTAATAAAAAGATCATAGCATCGATAAAGGTATTTGTGAAATAGAAAATTATAGTATAAATTATCCGGTATTCCGATATTTATAAAAACAGCCGTTCCTGCAAAATTGCAGAAACGGCTTTGTTTCATCGGATTCGGCTGATATAGGAACGACTTTCTATAAAATGATCAAAATACCTCTCAAACATCTCGGTAGAGGCGCTGGATTGCGCGCTTTGGTTTTTACGCGTAACCTGATAGCAAACGCGTCTGGGGATTTCTTCCGTAAGCTGCAGGATCTTCACGTTGCTTTGCGCGTGAACCAGTTGAATCGCAACGGAATTCGAGCAGAGCGCCCACGAGCGGGGATTATCGAAAAACACATCGATGATCGATACGGTCTCCAGCTTGACGTATGGCCGGATGGACGGGTCCCAATGCGCGTCGTGCCAAACCTCCACCTCGTGGCTCCAGCGGAGGTTCACCTCGAACGACGGGTCCAGTTCCTCCGGCGCGATCGGCCTGTCCGGCCAGTCTCCAAGCGAAGAGCACAGCAGCACCATGGCTTCGTCCATAATCGGCTTGGTGACGATATTGACATACCGCGAAGCAAAATGGACAAACCCGATGTCCGCCTCGTAACCGTCTATCATCTGATAGATCACCTGCGCCGACGGGGAGCAGATGCGAAGTTTCAGTTTCTCCTCGTTTTGCAGGAGGGCGTGAAACAGCGGCGGGAACAAGTAGGTGTTCAGGCTGTCGGACGCGGCGATCGTCAGCAGGACTTCGGATTCGTTGTGGCTGTAATAGTCGGTTTCCTTGCTCAGCAGCATCCAGCGTTCGGCAAGGGGAATGAAGTTCTTCCCCTTTTCCGTCAGTTCGACGCCGCGCATCCCTTTCTTCCGTTCGATCAGCACAACGCCCATCTCGTCTTCCAGCTGCTGCAAACGGCTGCTGACGGTCGATTGCGACACATAAAGCAAACTCGCCGCCTGTGAAATCGTCTTCGTTTGTATAACGGTCAAAAAGGTTCGTATGTTGGTTATGTTCATGCCCGGCACTCCTTTCGCAGATTTTGCGCCGATTTCCACATCCGTCCGGCCTCCCGTGTCGGCAGCACGGCGGTCGACATCTGCCGTCCCGATGCGCCCGAACGACAATCGACGCATCGGTCGCAGTTTTGCTGCGCGAGGGCGGCGGTAGACACCCCCGCTTCGTTTGAACGAATTCTTTTTTGTATTATAGCATAATATGCCAACTGCCTATTCGCGCGATTTATAAAAGCACTTTCTTCTAATAATATTTCAATTTTTTATTCCGATTATTCATTTCTTATGCATTATGCCGTCTTTCCCTTCGCAGCAGGCGCAAAACCTGCATATTCCACGACTTTCGGGCTTTTGCGTGCTTGTATACAGCAATACAAGCATGCTTATATGGTGATATACTTTATGAAATATTCAATTTTCC
>CAYUUB010000124.1:0-3827 GCA_964447725.1 uncultured Oscillospiraceae bacterium | reverse complement strand
CAGCAATACAAGCATGCTTATATGGTGATATACTTTATGAAATATTCAATTTTCCTCTTGAAATATGCGCCACAAAACAGTATCATTATGCATGCATAAAAGTGTTGTGCGGTTTGTTCGATTTATGGAAAACCCGTTACGCAGATCTCAAAGCAGACGCGCGCATGGCAGCGAAGCGTTCTGTGTCTTCCAGCATCCATACAAAACCGCCGCGGGATTCATCACAAAATACATATAAAACTTACAGGGGGTAATCGCATGATCACATACCAGGGCAAAGGCGTTTGTCTCAAGGACGGAAAGCCGCAGGCATTTTCCGGAAATCCGGAGGAAGCGCGAAAGAAGACCATCGCCTATCAAATCCTTCAGGCGCACAACCTGTCCGGCGACGACAAGCGGCTGCGCATCCGCTTCGACGCGCTGGTTTCGCACGACATCACGTATGTCGGCATCATCCAGACTGCGCGCGCATCCGGGCTGAAGGAATTCCCGATGCCGTACGCCATGACAAACTGTCACAACAGCCTCTGCGCCGTAGGCGGCACCATCAACGAGGACGACCATGTGTTTGGCCTCTCCGCGGCCAAGAAATACGGCGGCATCTTCGTTCCGGCCAATCAGAGCGTCATACACAGTTACGCGCGCGAAGAGCTTGCAGGCTGCGGTAAAATGATCCTTGGGTCGGACAGCCATACGCGCTACGGCGCGCTCGGCACGATGGGCGTCGGCGAAGGCGGGCCCGAGCTCGTCAAGCAGCTTTTGAACAACACATACGACATTGGCAGGCCGGACGTTGTGCTCTGCTATATGACCGGCAAGCCGAAGCACGGCGTCGGCCCGCACGACGTGGCGCTCGCGCTGGTCAAGGCCGTGTTCGCGGACGGTTACGTTAAAAACAAAGTGCTCGAATTTGCCGGCCCGGGAATTGCAAGCCTGCCGGTCGATTTCCGCAACGGCATCGACGTAATGACGACCGAAACCACCTGCCTGAGCTCCATTTGGGAAACCGACGAAGAGATTTCCCGCTACTACACGATACACGGCAGACCGGAAGATTATCGCAAGCTCGAACCCGGAGACGGCGCGTATTACGACGCGATGATCACCATTGAACTCGATAAGATGGAGAGCATGATCGCGCTGCCGTTCCACCCGAGCAACGCGTATACCATCAGGGAATTCAACGAAAACGCCGAAGAACTCCTTGCGGGCGTGGAGAAAAAGGCCTCCGAACTCTTTAAAAACACGCGCCTGAACCTGCGCGGCAAGATCACGCCCCGCGGCGTGCAGGCCGATCAGGGCATCATCGCCGGATGTTCGGGCGGATTGTTCGACAACATCGTGGAGGCGGCGGACATTCTGACCGGTTGCGATACCGGCAACGGCGCGTTCTCGCTGTCAGTCTACCCGACGAGCGTTCCGGTCAGCCTCGCGCTGACCCGCGCGGGCAAAACGGCGGACCTGCTCGAAGCGGGCGCGATCATCAAGCCGTCGTTCTGCGGCCCCTGCTTCGGCGCGGGCGACGTGCCGGCCAACAACGGGCTCTCGCTGCGGCACACCACGCGTAATTTCCCGAACCGCGAGGGCAGCAAACCCGGCGAGTCGCAGATTGCGACCGTTGCGCTTATGGACGCGCGCTCCATCGCCGTCACCGCGCGAAACGGCGGCGTGATTACCGCCGCAAGCGAAACCGCGTACGACACGGAAAAACTCGCATACGAATTCGACAATCACGTCTATCAGAAGCGCTGCTATTACGGATACAAGCATCCGCAGCCGGAAACCGAACTCGTCCTCGGGCCGAACATCACGGACTGGCCCAAAATGTATCCACTCGGCGAAAATCTGCTCGTCAAGCTGGCGGCGGTCATTCGTGATCCCGTGACCACGACCGACGAACTCATCCCGTCCGGCGAAACCAGTTCGTACCGTTCGAACCCGCTTCGTCTCGCCGAGTTCGCGCTCTCGCGGCGTGTTCCGGAGTATGTCGGCCGAAGCAAAGCGGCCGCCCGGCTTGAAGCGCAGCGCATCGCCGGCGAACAGCCCGCCGCTCTGAAATCCGTGCTGTCCCGCGTTGGCGACGCAGACGCGCTGCTGCCGGACACGCAGTTCGGTTCCTGCCTGTTTGCAATGAAGCCCGGCGACGGCAGCGCGCGCGAACAGGCCGCGTCCTGCCAGAAAGTGCTCGGCGGCTTCGCCAACATCTGCTACACCTACGCGACGAAACGCTACCGCAGCAATTGCATCAACTGGGGCATCCTGCCGTTTACGCTGGAAGAAGGCGTACCGTTCGACGCGGAAGCCGACGATTACGTGTTCGTGCCGAACGTCCGCAGCGCGATCGAGAGCGGCGCGGAAGAATTCCCGGCCGTGATCCTGTTTGCCGGCGGCAAAAAGCAAGACGTCAAACTTTATATCAAAGGGCTGACGGACGACGAAAAATCCATCCTTCTTCAAGGCTGCCTGATGAACTACTACGCCGCGCGGGCGAAACAGAAATAACAGCGAAAGGAATTTGTTCTCAGTATGAAAAAGATTCAAATGGCCACCCCGCTCGTCGAGATCGACGGCGATGAAATGACGCGTATCCTCTGGAAGATGATCAAGGACACGCTGATCTGCCCGTTTGTAGAGCTTAAGACGGAGTATTACGACCTTGCGCTGCCAAGGCGCGACGAAACCGACGATCAGATCACCATAGACAGCGCGAACGCCATCAAGCGGCTGGGCGTCGGCGTCAAATGCGCCACCATCACGCCGAATGCGCAGCGCGTCGAGGAATACTCGCTCAAAAAGATGTGGAAGAGCCCGAACGGCACGATCCGCAGCATCCTTGACGGCACCGTTTTCCGCTCGCCGATCCTGATCGACAGCATCAAGCCGGTCGTGAAAAACTGGAAAAAGCCGATCACCATCGCCCGTCACGCGTTCGGCGACGTATATAAGGCCACGGAATACCGCGTAACGGAAAAAGGCAAGGCCGAACTGGTTTTCACCGGCGAAAGCGGAAAAACGTCCCGCCAGACCATCAACGACTTCGAGGGGCCCGGCGTTTTGCAGGGAATGTTCAATAAAGACAGCTCGATCTACTCGTTTGCCCACTCGTGTTTCCAGTATGCGCTCGACACTAAGCAGAACCTCTGGTTTTCCACAAAGGACACCATCAGCAAGGTCTACGACCATGCGTTCAAGGACATCTTTGAAGAGGTGTTTTCCAACGAATACCGGGCGAAGTTCGAAGCGCTGGGCCTTACCTACTTCTATACGCTCATCGACGACGCCGTTGCGCGCGTCATCCGTTCGGAAGGCGGATATATCTGGGCCTGCAAAAACTACGACGGCGACGTGATGAGCGACATGATCAGCACGGCGTTCGGCTCGCTGGCAATGATGACGAGCGTGCTCGTTTCTCCCAACGGGCAATATGAGTACGAAGCCGCGCACGGAACGGTCACCAAGCACTACTATGCGCACCTCAGAGGCGAAGAAACCAGCACCAACCCCATGGCGACGATCTTTGCCTGGAGCGGTGCGCTGAAAAAGCGCGGAGAAATGGACCAACTCCCCGCATTGGTCGAATTCGCCAAGAAGCTCGAGCAGGCTTCGCTGCAGACGCTCACCGACGGCGTTATGACCAAGGACCTCGTCGGCCTTGTCGAAGGCGAGCAGCCGGCGCCCGTTTCCAGCCGCGCGTTCATCGAGGCTATCCGGGCACGCCTCGACAAATTGGTCGCATAAACGTAAACGATATAGAAAGGAAACGCCCCGCTCGCCACAGCTAGCGGGGCGTTTCACGTTTCATTCCATCCCTATTCCATCGGTATGTC
>CAYUUB010000123.1:0-6366 GCA_964447725.1 uncultured Oscillospiraceae bacterium | reverse complement strand
CCGACGGCGATGATCACGTCCGGCTTGAACGCCGTGATCTGCTTCGCGCCTTCGCGCGCGCATTTCAGCGTGGGATCGGGCGCTACGTTAAAGAACGTTTCGTGGACGATGCCCATCTCGTCGAGCTTGTCGGTGACGGGTTTTGTGTAGCCGTGCTCGTAAAGGAACGTGTCGGTGACGATAAAGGCGCGCTGTTTGCCCATAACGGTCCTGAGTTCGTCCAGCGCCACCGGCAGGCTGCCTTTCTTGAAGTATACCTTTTCGGGCGCGCGGAACCAAAGCATATTCTCTCTCCTCTCGGCAACGGTCTTGATGTTGATCAGGTGCTTGACGCCGACGTTCTCCGAAACGGAGTTTCCGCCCCAGCTGCCGCAGCCGAGCGTGAGCGACGGCGTGAGCTTAAAGTTGTACAGGTCGCCGATACCGCCGTGCGAGGACGGCGTGTTGACGAGGATGCGGCAGGTCTTCATGCGCGCGGAGAACGCGGCCAGCTTTTCTTTTTCGGTCACGGCGTTGAGATAGATGCTGGACGTGTGGCCGTATCCGCCGTCCGCGATCAGCCGCCCGGCTTTGTCCAGCGCGTCGCCGAAGGTCTTTGCGCGGTACATGGCCAGCACGGGCGAGAGCTTTTCGTGTGCGAATTCTTCGCTGAGCTCCACGCTCTCGACTTCGCCGATCAGGATCTTTGTCGATTCCGGCACGGCGACGTTTGCCAGCGACGCGATTTTAAACGCGCTCTGACCGACGATCTTGGCGTTGAGCGCGCCGTTGATCAGGATCGTCTTGCGTACCTTTTCGGTTTCTTCGGGATTGAGAAAATAGCAGCCGCGGGCGGCGAACTCCTTTTTCACCTGCGCGTACACGCCGTCTAGCACGATCACGCTCTGTTCGGAGGCGCAGATCATGCCGTTGTCGAACGTTTTGCTGTGGATGATGGAGTTGACGGCAAGCAGGACGTCCGCCGTGTCGTCGATGATGGCAGGCGTGTTGCCGCTGCCGACGCCGACGGCGGGTTTGCCGCTGCCGTAAGCCGCCTTGACCATGCCGGGGCCGCCGGTCGCGAGGATCAGGTCGGCTTCCTTCATGGCGAGGTTCGTCAGTTCCAGACTCGGCGAATCGACCCAGTCGATGATGCCTTCCGGCGCGCCCGCCGCAACCGCGGCGTCGAGCACGACCTTTGCCGCGGCGATCGTGCATTTCTTTGCGCGCGGGTGCGGGCTGATGAGGATTCCGTTGCGCGTTTTCAGCGCGATCAGCGTTTTAAAGATCGCGGTCGAGGTCGGGTTCGTGGTAGGGATGACCGCGGCGATCACGCCGACGGGTTCGGCAATGCGGACGACGCCATATGCCTTGTCTTCCTCGAGAACGCCGCAGGTTTTTGTGTTGCGGTATGCGTTGTAGATGTATTCGGACGCGTAGTGGTTTTTGATCACCTTGTCCTCCACAACGCCCATTCCGGTTTCTTCCACGGCGAGCCTTGCCAGCGGGATGCGCGCCTGGTTGGCGGCGGTCGCGGCGGCGAGGAAGATTGCGTCCACCTGCCGCTGTGTAAACGTTGCAAACGTTCGTTGCGCTTCACGCAGGCGCTTGAGCGCCGCTTCCAGCGATTCTATGCTGTCGACGGGTTTTCTGATGCGTTCTTCGTTCATACGTGCCATCTCCTCTTTTCCCTTTTTGCCATATTCAAACTTTTGTGCGTCAATGTGTCCGGTCGGGTTCCGTGTAGCCTCTGCGATGTTTAAAATCAGTTGCTTATTCGATATTACAAAATCGAATAAATGAATTCCGACTATCCGTCGAACCACTGAAAGCAAAGGGAATCAGTGATTTTCAAAGATATAATGTTCTTTCTGATTCTAGAATATAGGAAACGGGTCAAAAAAAGAAGACGGCAAAACAGCATACCGATATATAAATATCGATATGCTGTTATCTATATTTAACTTTCTATTGGATATGCGCGGTTTTTCGGAAGAATGTTAAACGACGGAAACGAGATCGGCCTGCTCATGCAGCTTTTCGATAAAGATGCGATCTTCGGCCGTCATGCGATAACCCGAGCGATAGATCAGGATGTCGCGATAATCGTTGTCCGGCAGGTTGCAGGGCCGCTGCACCAGCGAAAAACAGTCCCAGAAATCCTCTTGTTCCGGCGCGACCAGCGCGTAACTGCCGGCAATGCCACCGAGCAGTTCCATCTGGCTGGCGCGTTCGTAGACGGAGATCGTTTTTTTGTTTTCGTAGGCGCGCGCAAGGTTCCTCGCTTCGGCGACCGGAAGCGCCGGGACCGACCAGTCCCCATACAGAATTTCGGTGAAAGGCGCGATGTCGCTTTCCGTAAGCGCGGCTTTTTTTGCGAGAGGGTGTTCCTTGTGCATGACGGCGGCGCGCGTAAAGGAACGGACGGGTTCATATTCCAGCGAGCGCTCGTCCAGCGTTTCGAGATAATAGGGTTCGTAAACGGTTTGATACCGCACGATTCCCAGACGGTTGATTTCGTTGGAAACGCTTTTGATCGCGCGCATCGGCCCGCTTTCGCGATAGCTCATGCGAATGGCCGCGTCGGGCCCGAGCGTGGAAACGAGCGAAGCAAACGCGCGGCTGACGTATCCGGCCCGCGGCGCGCAGAGGTCGAAGCGAATCTTTTTGTCCTCGGCGGGGCGGAACAGCGCTTCCATCTCGGCAACCTGCGAAAGGATTCCTCGCGCATAGCGCAGGAGCTCGCGCCCCTGTTCGGTCGGCACCATTCCCTTCGCCGTCCGATCGAAGATGGTAACGCCGAGGTCGTCCTCCAGTTCGCGAATGGCCTTGCTGAGGTTCGGCTGGTTCATGTAGAGATTTTCCGCGGCCTTGCTGATCGAGCCGGTGTTCTCGACTTCGACCGCATATTTGAGTTGCAGCAGGTTATTCAAGCGGCGCCTCCTTTCCGCACGGCATCCGCGCCGTCCGGGATGCCAAATCAGTATGTCAGACGCGAAGCGCGCGGCCGGCGTTACGGAATGCGGCTTCGTCGAGGACTTCGCCGCTAAGCACGCAAACGCCGTTGACAAAGACTTTTTCGATGCCGAACGCTTTCGACTGGTCGGGCGTTCCGTTTTTCAGCGCGCTTTCGTCGAATACCGTCAGGTCCGCGAAATAACCGGGTTTCACATAGCCGCGGCCTTTGATGGAAAAACGGTCGGCGACCGCGCCGGTCATCTTGCGGACGGTGTTCGCCATGTCGTCGCCCTTGCCGTTCAATGAAAGCTGCAAAAATTTAGGGAAGCAGTCGTAGATGGCCGGGTTCTGCACGCCGTGGTCTTCCACCCATGCGTCGGTCATGAACAAAACGTTCGGATGCTTCGAAAGGCTCTCGACGATCTCCGGCGTGCTGTAGGGGCCCATGTTGACGCGCCCGGAAAAGCCGCTCTGTTCGCAGAGCATGAGGTATGCGTCGATGTCGCTTAGCTTGTGCTCCTTCGCAATCTGGTGAACGGTTTTGCCTTCGTATGCCTCGTAACCTTCGCCGATGTACGCCACCTGAATATCGTTGAAACCGAAGCCAAGGAGCATTTTGGATGCGTTGGCGAGGATGCGGAAACGGAATTTGTTGGCGAACCTGCGCTTGTCCGCTGTGGAAAGCGCCTGATACCACGTCGGCATAATGACCGTAATGACGGAGACGCCGAGCATTTCGCAGTAGATGTCGAACATGGCGTCCACGCCGTTTTTACGCATCCGCTCGATGATGGCGACCAGTTCGTCCTTGCATTTAAACGAGCTCTTGCCGACGAAGATCGCATGGGAATACTGTAGCTTGACGTCCAGACCGCGCGTGACTTCTTCCAATTCGTCCAGCGCACGCAGCAGGTGCGGCCTGCCGAGCAGCTCCGGGTACGCCATGGACACGGCGGAGTTGGCGCGCGGATGCACGGTCAGCGGGCGGCCGTATCTTCCGCAGAGTTTTGCGACCTCGCGCAGTTCTTCTTTCGGGGCGTACAGGCCGGGCTCGTACATCAGCCCAAGGGACACACCGCAGGCACCCTGGCAAAGATTTTCTTCCAGTATGCCGAGCATGTGGAATTGCTCTTTTTGCGTAAGAGGACGGTTATCGTAGCCTGCGACGCTCGCCCGTGCCGAGCAGTGGCCGACAAGCGTAGCGATGTTGAGCGGCGTTTTCCGGTCGATCGCGTCGAGCAGCATTCCTGCGGACGGATATTCCCCTGTGAGGTTCTCCATGTGGAACAAACCCGCACCGATCTTGTCCTTATACGGGCTGTCCGGCTCGAAACCGGTCATCGAAAGGCCGCAGTTTCCTGTGATGAACGAAGTGATGCCCTGGCGGACGAAGGGTTCGAAATATTTTTCCGGCTCGCGTTTTGCGGCGAACCAGTCGTTGTGCGAATGCGCGTCGAAAAACCCGGATGAAACGGATTTCCCGGCAATGCCGACAACCGCCGCATCCGCCGCGTCGATTCGCGGCGCAACCCCGACGATTTTGTCCGCGTCGATCAGAATATCTCCCGTGAATGCGTCCGCGCCGGTGCCGTCGTAAATGCGGCAATTCTTCAGCAATGTCGCCATGGTGAACATACCTCCCGTTACCGATAGAAACATGGTACCACACTGCGGAGGAAAATTGAAGATTCGTTCGGACGCCGTGGCCCGGGCAAAACAATTCAAAGCATGTTGACAAATATAAATAATATGTCTACAATAGTAGACGTTACAGACAAGCAACCGTATGCATGCATCTATGCAATGGACCTCGGCCGGGGACGATAGAAAGGCGGACGGAAAAATGAAGGAGACTTTGTCAAAACACGAATGGGTGATCATGGAAACACTGTGGCAGCGCGCGCCGATGTTTCTTTCGGAGATCATGGACGCCATGCAAACAAGCGTGGATTGGAATCGGTCCAGCTATCTGACTTACCTCAAACGGATGACGGACAAAGGGTATATCGGGTACGAGACGGTTCGCGGAAGCCGCCGCTACAGTCCGCTGCTCAAGCGGGAAGACTGCGTGGAAGCGGAAAGCGCGGCGATGCTGGAAAAGATGACCGACAAAAGCGCAAAGCTTTTTTTGGTGAGCATGGTGCAAAAAAGCGGACTGTCCGAAGAAGACCGCAAAGAACTGCAAAAACTGATTGCGCGGCTGGGCGAAGCGCAGGAAAGCGAGACGTGACATGAGCGTTTTACATATGCTTGCGGAAATTACGATCTATTCCGCCGTTATTTTTACTGCAATTCTTTTACTCAGGCTGGTTTTTCGCAAAAAGCTGTCCCCCGCGCTGAAGTATGCGCTGTGGCTCGTGCTGATTGCGCGATTGCTGCTTCCCGTAACGTTCGAAAGCGGCGTTCGGCTGCCGTCGCTGCCGGAAACGGAGAGCATTGCCGCCGTCTTTACGCAGACGGAGCAGGCGGAAGCCGCCGAACCCGCCGCAGCGGAGGCGACCGCGGACACTGCGGACGCAGCGGCTGAAAGCGAGATTTCTGCGGACGCAGATTTGCCGGCGCAAGCCGACCCGGCCGAAAGCGCGACGGCGAAGCCGACAATCGGTCAAGTCTTGCTGGTCGTCTGGCTCGGCGGAGTCGCAATCGTCGGCGGCTGGATGCTTTTGTCGTATGTTTCGCTGCGCCGGAAGGTGCAAAACGGTGCGGCTGAGCCGACAAAAAAACTATCGGCGATACTCGGCGAAGCAAAAACGGAGCTTGGTATCCGGCGGAAGATTCGCCCGGTCTGCCAGTACGCGTACGGCGCGCCGGCGATGCTGTTTCCGCGAACGCTTTGGATTCCGCTGGGCGGAATGGTGTCCATGAGCGACGCGCAGGCAAAGGACGCGCTGCGGCACGAGCTGACGCATGCGAAACGCGGCGACCCGTCCGTGAATATGCTGCTTAACGGACTGTGCGCGGTTTACTGGTTCAACCCGGTCGTCTGGGTGGCGGCGCATCTGATGCGCGCCGATATGGAAACCGCGTGCGACGCGATGGTGACGCGGCGTTACACTCTTGCCCAAAGGAGCGAATATGCCAATCTTCTGCTGAATCTTTATGCTCAGCCTACACTCGGCGCGCCCGCGCTGGGGCTCTCCGGGCACGGCGCAAAGCGCCAGGCGAAACGGCGCGTGACGGGATTGTTCCATAAACAGACGAGCACGCCGGGCGCGAAAATTGTGGCCGTTTTGCTGACGCTTGTACTGGCGTTCGGCTGTTTCACGACGGCCTGCCAGCCTTCCGAAAACGCATCCGGACACGACCTGGACGCGTCGCACCCCTGGCCGATGGATATTGCAATGGAGACCGTCGACCGGGTAGACACGGAGGCGGAGCAGCTTACATCGCGCGCGACGTATGCGGTGCATGCGGACGTTCGGCAGCCGG
>CAYUUB010000122.1:0-6432 GCA_964447725.1 uncultured Oscillospiraceae bacterium | reverse complement strand
TCCGCTGATAGGTGCGGACAAAGCCGATCTGGCCGAACTTTTCGTCCAGCGTGGCAAGCAGTTTTTCCGAAGTGACGCTGAACGGATGGCGGCAGTCGAGCGTGATGGAAACTTCGTTTTCGTTCCACTCCAGCATGTCCGGCGAGAGCGTCAGCCTGCCGGAGCGGTCGGTGACGTCCAGCCCGAAACCTTCGCCGTGCTGATCGAACCCGAGCAGCGCGGAGAGCGCGGAGGCGATCGCCAGATCGTCCGCGTCGAGGGGTTGGTCTTTCAGGGCGTCAAGCAGCGCGAGCAGCGCGTTTTTTGCATCCTGCGGACGGGAGGCATGGCCGCCGCGGCCCTTGGCGCTAAGCTCGTTTCCGTTGCCGGAAAGCTGCATGCCGTTTTTTGCCTTGACCGGCTCGGGCGTGAAGGGAAGTGTTGCGGACGCTTCGCCGGGGATCACGTTCGGCGCGGTACCGCACGAAACGCGGACTTTGCTGCCGCTGATTTTTTTCGTGTAGGTGCTGTGGCAAATACCCATTTCGGAGTTGATGACCGGATAACTCCCGTCCGGCGTGAAGGCGATCGTGGGGTCGGGTTCGGTCTTTTTGTACCGGTCGATGCACGACCAGCCGCGCTCTTCGTCGCAGCCGAGCAGGATGCGCACGCGCCGCTTGAGCGGGATCCCCGCTTCGATAACGGCGGAAAGCGCATACAGGGCGGAAACGGCCGGGCCCTTGTCGTCCAGAACGCCGCGCCCGATCAGGCGGCCGTCTCGCCGCGTCAGGGCGAACGGTTCGCTGGTCCAGGCGGGGCCCGCCGGGACGACGTCCAGATGCGCCATGATCATGAGCGTTTCGTCGCCTTCGCCGTAATCGACGACGCCACAGTATCCGTCGAGCGAGCGCGCCTCAAACCCCATTTTTCGCGCCAGGGCAAGCGTGTATTCCAGCGCGTCGTTTACGCTCCGGCCGAGCGGAGCCCCGGGCTCCGGCGTTCCGCGGGAAACGCTGGGGATGGCGACGAGTTCGCCGAGGGATTTCAGTTGGTCTTCAAAAGTTTTGTCGATAATGTCGTAAAGCATATCGAGCCTCCGTTCGCTAGCATACAATTTCACCCCATATGATAAAGAGCGGAGGATCAAAATGCAAGCGAACCGCCGCTTCCGGTGGCTTGCGACGGAGCAATGACGATAAATATGCACAAATGATCAATGACGGATGTGCAAAAAACGGATTGACTTTTTTATGGCCGCTTGTTACGCTCTGATCATGACGATAGACAGAACGACGATCACAACCCCTTCCGGGCGGAACGTTTGTATCACGAACGACATTAAGGACGCGGAGCGCCCCCGCGACGACGGCACGATCGTCGTATACGACGACCGCCGCACCGGCAACCCGTCGTTTCGGATTTATAATTCGTACGGCATCGTCCGAAAGGGCCTGCGGCGGGAAATACTGGAAGCGCTGATCGCCTACGACGCAGCCGACCCGACCAATCCGCCATGGCGGCGCACGCTGCCGTCGCTGGAGCGCGAATGGTGGCTGCACAACGCTGCCTATCGCGCCGGTTTTTTGCGGAGCCGCGCAAAGGACGTCGATCTCGACAACCATGCGCAGGGCAAAGGTTCGATGAAGTATCTGCTTGAGAGTGGGTTCGCGCTGATCGGAAGCAAGCTTAAGCGCAAATAAAAGCGCAAATAAAAAAGCGGCGGACGCCGCTTTGAGACCGGTTGACGATTACAGCCCGAGATAGGTGTGGATGCCGCGCATGCCTTCGAGACTTTCGGAGATGACGTCGTCCAGCTCCAGGCCGAGCATTTCGCAGCCCTGCCTGATGACGTCCCGGTTGACGCCGGCGGCAAAGCTCTTGTCCTTGAATTTCTTTTTTACGCTTTTGACCTCCATGTCCATCACGCTGCGCGAAGGACGCATATAGGCCGCCGCCGTGATCAGACCGGTCAGCTCGTCAATGGTATACAGGACGATTTCCATCTTCTTTTCGGGCTTCACGTCCGAGCAGAGCCCCCAGCCGTGGCTGCATACCGCGTGGATGAATTCCTCGTCGAAACCCGCTTCTTCCAGCAGCTTCGGTGCGACCTTCAGGTGCTCTTCCGGCCATTTTCCGTAGTCGAGGTCGTGCAGCAACCCCACGAGACCCCAGTATTCGGGGTCCTCGCCAAAGCGGGTCGCAAACTGGCGCATTACACCTTCCACGGCGTATGCGTGCCGGATCAGGGCTTCGTTCTCATTATGTTGCTTCAGGAGGGACAGCGCTTCTTCCCGCGTTTTATTCATATTCCTTCGCCCGCTTTCTGCTAATTTTAAATACCGAACGGCATTTCTCAATATCATACAACAAATCAGGTAAAATCGGCAACATATTTTGGAATATTTTCTTGACAGGTGACAGCGTGGATGATATCATTCATGATTGACTTATGATCTAAAAACTGTGGTAATATGCCCAAAAATGTGCTCTTGAGCGCATTCCTTCCTACCAGTAGAACAGGTGTTTGGCGGATCTGCAGAAACAAGGACCATAAGCCGGAATTCGTTTTTGAGAAATTTCAGCAAATGGCGCGGCCAGCGACCGCGCCGGCAAGGGGAGTACGCGATGATGCATGACGTTCAGATGGGCAGACAGACGCGAAAGAGCTTTTCCAGAATTCGGGAAGTTCTTGACATGCCGGACCTGATTGAGATCCAAAAGAATTCGTACTATCGTTTTTTAAGACAGGACCTGAAAGACGTATTCGACGATATTTCCCCGATAACCGATTATTCCGGCAAGCTTGTACTGGAGTTTGTCGATTATCGTATCGATCTGGACAAACCGAAATACTCCATGGAAGAAAGCAAAGAGCGCGACGTGAACTATGCCGCGCCGCTTCGCGTTACCGTTCGCCTTATCAATAAGGAAACGGGGGAGGTCAAACAGCAGGAAGTGTTCATGGGCGACTTCCCGCTCATGACGCCGCAGGGCACGTTTATCATCAACGGCGCGGAGCGCGTCATCGTGTCTCAGCTCGTCCGTTCGCCGGGCGTGTACTTTTCCGAAAGCTTCGACAAGGTCGGCAAACAGCTTTTCTCCGCGCAGGTGATACCGAACCGCGGGGCGTGGCTCGAATATGAGACCGACTCCAACGGCATCCTGTACGTCAAGATCGACCGTCAGCGCAAGGTGCACGTCACCGCGCTGGTGCGCGCGCTCGGCTACGGGACCAACAGCGAAATCCTTACGCTCTTCGGCGACGACGAGCGCCTTTCGGCGACGATCGCCAAGGACCCGACGCATTCGGAAGCGGACGGCCTGATCGAAATCTACAAACGCCAGCGTCCTGGCGAGCCGCCGACGGAAGAAAGCGCGCGGCAATTGCTCAATTCGCTGTTTTTTGACAAGCGATACGACCTTGCGCGCGTCGGACGCTACAAATTCAACAAAAAACTGGCTTTGCGCACGCGCATCCGCAGCCATATCGCCGCGGACAACATCATCCACCCCGAAACGGGAGAAATCCTCTGCGAAGCGGGCCAGAAGATCGACCGCGAGATTGCCGGCAACATCCAGAACGCCGGCGTCAACGAGGTTTGGTTGCAGGTCGGCGAGAGCCGGGTCAAGGTCGTGGGCAACAATTTTGTCCGCGCCAGGGACTGGCTGAAGTTCGACCCGATGGAAGCCGGGCTCAACGAGGACGTGCATCTGCCGACGCTCAAGACGCTCCTCAAAGAAGGCGAAGGCCTTTCCGAAGACGAGCTTAAGGCGCTGTTCAAGTCGCATTACTACGATTTGATTCCGCGTCATATCATACCGGACGATATCATCTCGTCGATTTCCTACCTGATCGGCATGCCGTACGGCGTCGGCCGCACGGACGATATCGACCACCTCGGCAACCGCCGCATCCGCAGCGTCGGCGAACTGCTGCAAAACCAGATTCGCGTCGGCCTGACGCGGCTTGAGCGCGTCGTTCGCGAGCGCATGGGCCTGCAGGACATGGACGTGGCCATGCCGAGTAACCTGATCAACATTCGCCCCGTCACGGCGGCGATCAAGGAGTTCTTCGGTTCGTCCCAGCTGAGCCAGTTTATGGACCAGACGAACCCGCTTGCTGAGCTGACGCACAAGCGCCGCCTTTCCGCGCTCGGCCCCGGCGGCCTGAACAGGGAGCGCGCGACGTTCGACGTTCGCGACGTTCACTTTTCGCACTACGGCCGCATGTGCCCGATCGAGACGCCTGAAGGCCCGAACATCGGCCTGATGAACTCGCTCTCGACGTATGCGCGCATCAATGAGTACGGCTTTATCGAAGCGCCGTACCGCCGCGTCGACTCGAAGAAGCACGTGATCACGGACGAAATCGAATACCTGACCGCGGACGAAGAGGACAATTTCATCGTTGCGCAGGCCAACGAACTGATCGACGAAGAGACGCACTGGTTCAAAAAGGACCGCGTCATTGCGCGGCTGCTCGACCAGATTATCGAAGTAAAGGCGACCGAGGTCGACTATATGGACGTTTCGCCGAAGCAGCTTGTTTCGGTCGCAACGGCCATGATCCCGTTCCTCGAAAACGACGATGCAAACCGCGCGTTGATGGGTTCCAACATGCAGCGCCAGGCCGTGCCGCTGCTTGTGCCCGAGTCGCCGGTCGTTGCGACGGGAATGGAATACAAGGCGGCGCACGATTCCGGAATCGTGATTCTCGCCAAGGAGGACGGCGTGGTTACGCACGTCTCCGCAAAGATGATCACCATCACGG
This sequence comes from uncultured Oscillospiraceae bacterium, assembly GCA_964447725.1. Taxonomy (GTDB): domain Bacteria; phylum Bacillota; class Clostridia; order Christensenellales; family CAG-138; genus UBA7703. The sequence continues at coordinate 1,682 of CAYUUB010000122.1, read as the reverse complement.
ACAAGATCGGCATCGAGCATATTTACAAGCTCACGAAGTTCCAGCGTTCCAACCAGGGGACCTGCCTGAACCAGCGCCCGATCGTCAGCAAAGGCGAGATCATCAAAAAGGGCGACGTCATCGCCGACGGCGCGTCCACGGACAAGGGCGAAATTGCGCTCGGCAGGAACATCCTGATCGGGTTTATGACGTGGGAAGGCTATAACTACGAGGACGCTGTCCTGATTTCGGAAAAGCTCGTCAAGGACGACGTGTTCACGTCGATCCACATTGAGGAGCATGAGGTCGAAGCGCGCGACACAAAGCTCGGACCGGAAGAGATCACGCGCGACATCCCGAATATCGGCGAAGACGCGCTCGCTCAACTGGACGAAAGCGGCATCATCCGCCCCGGCGCGGAGGTGCGCAGCGGCGACATCCTCGTCGGCAAGGTGACACCGAAAGGCGAAACCGAGCTGACTGCGGAAGAGCGGCTGCTCCGCGCGATCTTCGGCGAAAAGGCGCGCGACGTGCGCGATACGTCCCTGCGCGTGCCGCACGGCGAAGGCGGCATCGTCGTCGACGTCAAAATTTTCACACGCGAACATAAAGACGAGCTCAGCCCGGGCGTGAACCAGATGGTGCGCGTCTATATCGCCCAGAAGCGCAAGATTTCCGTGGGCGACAAGATGGCCGGCCGCCACGGCAACAAGGGTGTCATCTCCCGGATCCTTCCGGAAGAGGACATGCCGTTTCTGCCGGACGGCACGCCGTTGCAGATCGTTTTGAATCCGCTCGGCGTCCCGTCCCGTATGAACATCGGGCAGGTTCTGGAACTGCACCTCGGCGCGGCCTGCAAAGCGCTCGGCATCAAGATCGCGACGCCTGTTTTCGACGGCGCGACGGAGGCCGACATCAAGGAACTTCTGGTCAAGGGCGGGATCGCCGAGGACGGCAAAACCGTCCTGTACGACGGACGCAGCGGCGAACCGTTCGAAAGCCGCATCTCCGTCGGCTACATGTACTACCTTAAACTCGCGCATCTTGTCGACGACAAGATACACGCCCGCTCGACCGGCCCGTACTCGCTGGTAACGCAGCAGCCTCTGGGCGGCAAAGCGCAGTTTGGCGGGCAGCGCTTCGGCGAAATGGAAGTCTGGGCGCTGGAAGCGTACGGCGCGGCATACACGCTCCAGGAAATCCTGACGGTCAAGTCGGACGACGTAGTCGGCCGCGTAAAGACCTACGAAGCTATCGTCAAGGGCGACAACGTGCCTCCGGCGGGCGTACCGGAATCCTTCAAGGTCCTGATCAAGGAACTGCAATCCCTTGCGCTGGATATCAAGGTGCTCAACGATACGCGCGAGGAGATCGTCATCGGCGAGGACGACGACGAAGACGCGCTGCCGATCGACGTCAACATCAGCGGGCTGGAGGACATGCCCGCCGAAGCCCCGCATACGACGGACGAGGAGGAGGAAGAAGAGCTGGAGGACTTCGACGACTTCGAAGATTTCGATGTTTCAGAGGAAGAAGTGCTGCTCTCGGACGAAGAGGATTCGGATTCCGACGACGATCTCGACGATTTCGGCAAGGATATCGACGAGTTATCCGATACGCTGGACCTCGACGACATCAACAAGGACAGAGACTGAGCGGTTGCAAGGGAGAGAATAGACTGTGTTTGAATTGACGAACTTTGA
>CAYUUB010000121.1:5148-6443 GCA_964447725.1 uncultured Oscillospiraceae bacterium | reverse complement strand
ATATTATATGTAGAGGTCAGGACATGCAACCAAATTGAGGGGAGGGGTAAAAATGGCTATTATTACAATTTCGCGTGAATTCGGCAGCAAAGGTTCCGAAGTAAGTCAACTTGTGGCGAAGTCTCTCGGCTATGCTTACGTAGACAAAGAGACGATCGAAAAAGTAATGATCCAGTACGGCCTGATCTCGTTCGACCGTTTTTACGATGCGCAGCATACGGTTTGGGGGCGCTTCGATGAAAACAATCAGGAAATCATTACGATGTTCAGCAAAACGGTTTACGAATTTTCCAAAATCGACAAAACGGTGCTTGTCGGAAGAGCTGGTTTCATTTTGCTGACGGGCTACGAAAACGTGCTGCATGTGCTGATTCGGGCTCCCTTCGAAGAGCGCGTAAGCAACATCATGCAAGCGATGAACATCGGCGAGCGCGAACGTGCAAAGGAAATCGTTCTCAAGAGCGATCAGTCGAGAAGAACCTTCGTTCAGACGTTTTACAGGGCCGACACGCACAATACGGACTGGTTCAATATTGTGCTCGACACGTCGTGCATTCCTTCTGCAACTGCGGCGGAATGGATTGCCGAAGCCGCAGAGACGCTTGACAAGAAGCAAAAGCATCCTGACAAAACGACGATGGCGATCGAATCGGACGAAGTGCTCAGGGACGTCGTTGTGAAACAAATTGCGGCAGCGCAGCAATAGCTGCATTCGATGAAATGGAACGCGCAGCCTGCCCAAAAAGTCCAAGGAATTGTTAAGGGTCGCGACCCTTAACCCGTATATCCCGGCTGCGGTGGTTCATCCGTCGCAACGGATTGCCCGTTTCGGGCGGTTTCTTTGTACGTTTTGCAGCCCGGGAGCCGAAGGGCGAGAGGCAAAACGTGGTTGTCCCGTCAAAAAACCAGTTTTTTGACGGTCTCCGGCGTCGGCGATGTTACGCCGACGCCGTGTGTTATCGCCGTACTGGGGGATATTCCAATTCGGAATCGCGGCTTGTGTGCCGACAACGGCGTTTGCGTCCGCCTGCCCGGGCGGGACTGCCAAAGTTAGAAAAACCGCTTGCAATTTATCCAAATATCCTTTACAATACAGCTTGCGTGCTTTTTAAGGAATTGGAGTAAAAAACAGGCAGATTAAGCTTGAAAACAGAATATAGGGGTATGATGTAATGGTAACATAGCGGTCTCCAAAACCGTTCTTCTGGGTTCGAGTCCTAGTACCCCTGCCAAAACAAATAGTCACCTGAAAGGGTGACTGTTTGTTTTACTGTTGTTCGATAGGACTCGAAGCC
>CAYUUB010000121.1:0-5048 GCA_964447725.1 uncultured Oscillospiraceae bacterium | reverse complement strand
GGAACGCAAGCAGACCGCAGGCGAAGCGGAGAGTCCTAGTACCCCTGCCAAAACAAACAGTCACCTGAAAGGGTGACTGTTTGTTTTACTGTTGTTCGATAGGACTCGAAGCCGCGTCAGAAAACGCCGCGGTGTCGGCGCTTTTTGCGGCCGGGCAGCGCCGCCGAATGTCAGCGCAGCGTGGAACGCAAGCAGACCGCAGGCGAAGCGGAGAGTCCTAGTACCCCTGCCAAAACAGATGGCCACCTAAAAAGGTGGTCGTCTATTTTGCTGTTGTTCGGCAAGGCTAAAAAAGCGAGGCCGTTTGACGGCCCCGCTTGATCGGGAAACAATCGATTATAGCTGCGCGCCGCATTCCGGACAGAATTTCGGCGTTTCCCCCGCGGGAATTTCATAACCGCACTTCGGACACTTCGCTCCTTCCGGCTTCGGCTTTCCGCAGTTGGAGCAGAACTTGCCGGTATTTCCGGCCTGACCGCAGTTTGCGCAGGTCCAGCCGCCTTCAACAGGCTTCGGTTCGCCGCAGTTGGAGCAGAATTTGCCGGTATTGCCGGGATGGTTGCACTTCGGGCAGATCCAAGTCGCCGCCGCGCCGGACTGCTGTTGCTGCTGACCCATGCCGTAAAGGCTGTTCGCACTGGTGCCGCCGGCGTTGGCCGCCGCATTCATGCCGGCAAAGGCGACGAACGCGCCCGCGCCTTCGTTCTTGGCCGCGTCCTGCATGGCCTGCGCCTGCGCATTGGTAAGCACCGCCGCCGCCATGGTCGGGTCCTTGAGCGCAGCCGCCTGCTGGAGCTTTTTGATGAGATCTTCGTCTTCGTCGGAAGCTGAGACGGAGCTGACACCGAACGATGCGACCGCAATGCCGCGGAGGTTTTTCCATTTTTCGGTCAGCACTTCGTTGAGCGCGTCCGCAATTTCCTGCGTATGTCCGGGCAAAGCGCTGTAGCGAATGCCCATCTCGCTGATCTTTGCAAAGGCGGGCTGCAGCGCCGTCATCAGCTCGGTTTTCAGCTGGGAGTCGATTTCGCTGCGAAGATATTCGTTTTCCACGTTGCCGCAGACGTTGGCATAGAACAAAAGCGGATCGACGAATCTATAGGAATATTCGCCGAAACAGCGGATCGCGATATCGATGTCGAGCCCGATGTTCTTATCGACGACGCGGAACGGAACGGGATTAGCCGTGCCGTATTTGTTGCCGAGGATTTCCTTTTTGTTAAAGAAATAGACGCGCTGATCTTTGGCCGTGTCGCCGCCGAAAGTAAAACGTTTCGCAATCAGTTTCAGCGAATCGACGAGACCTTTTCCGAAGCCGCCGTAAAACAGGGAAGGTTCTGTGGACGTGTCATAAACGAATTCACCGGGTTCGTCGGAGAACTCGACAACCTTGCCTTGCTCGACGATCATCATGAACTGACCTTCGTTAACAGAGATGATCGAACCGTTGGTAATGATGTTGTCGGACGCGCGCGTATTGGAACTGCGTTTTTCGTTTACGCGCTTCTGGCCCTTGCTGACCAGTACGTCCGTGTTGAGTGCTTCACAGTAGAAATACTCTCTCCATTGATCGGCAAGTACGCCACCAATAGCGCCGCCTGCTGCGGAAATTAAACCCATCGCAATGCCCTCCATATTTAATGAAAATATTATACCAATACGACAGGTGTTTGTCGAGAGAAGCGTTGCGGCTTCGTCTCATTTTGGCATCGGCGTTAGAGATAGCGCACGGAATAAAAAGATGGTATAATACCCACCATGGATCACGATATATGAATCGGGACCGGAAAATGAAACCGCGCACAGCGTTCCATACATGAATTGCATGAGAGCTGGAAGGATTTTTCACAATATGCCGAAAAACGAAAAAAAATCTTTTGTCAAGGGGGCGTTCATTCTCGGTGCGGCCGGATTGATCTGCAAGATCATCGGCGCGTTTTTCCGAATACCGCTTTACAACATGCTCGGCGACGGCATGCAATACTACGAGGCGGTGTATCCGTATTATTCGACGTTGCTCGTCATCAGCTCGGCTGGGCTTCCGACCGCAATCTCCCGCATGGTTGCGGAACATACGGCGCTTGGCGATGCGGCCGGAGCAAAACGAGTCTTTCGCAAGTCGCAGGTTTTGCTGTTCTGCATAGGGCTTTCGACGATGGCGTTGATGTATTTTGGCGCAGATTTCCTTGCGCGGACGACCGTTGGCGACGGCGCGGCATATTCGTTCCGCGCGATGTCTCCGGCGCTGCTGATCGTATCGATGATGTGCGCCTACCGCGGTTATCTGCAGGGATTGCAGAAGATGACCGGCACGGCGATGTCGCAGCTTGCCGAACAGGCGGGCAAACTCGGCATAGGGCTGTATCTTGCCGCAAAATGGATGCCGCGGGGCCTGGAATACGGCGCAATGGGCGCGATTGCGGGTGTTACGATCTCCGAATTGCTGGCGCTGATCGTCGTCGTGCTGTTTTATGTGTTCCGCAAGCGCAACGACCTGCCGGTCGGAGACGGTACGGCGCAGCCGAAAGAGAAAGGGATCATCCGCGGCCTGCTTGCAATTGCAATCCCCGTTACGATCGGCGCTTCGATCATGCCGATCATGGGCATTGCGGATGCAACGCTGATTAAAAGCACGCTGATCGACATCGGCTTTTCGGAAGCGGAAGCCTCCATGCGTTATGTCGCGCTGCGAAGTAACGTGACCAATATTGTCAACATGCCCGCCGTGCTGACCATTGCGCTTGCCATGAGCCTCGTTCCGGCGGTTTCCGCCGCGCGGACCGCAAAAGACCGAAAAACGATCCACGTCGTGTCCGCAATGGGGATCAAGATCGCGATGTTTATCGGGATACCCTGCGCTGTCGGGCTTTTCGTGCTGGCTGCGCCGGTCATCGACTTTCTGTACAACATCGATGCCGAACGGCTCGCCATCGCCAGCAAGCTGATGCGGACGATGGCCGTCGCAATCGTGTTTTTATCGCTCGTGCAGACGCTGACGGGCATCCTGCAGGGCGTTGGGAAGCAGCATATTCCCGTGATCAATCTTTTTATCGGCGGCGTTGTAAAAGTCGGGCTGATGCTGATACTGATGCGCAACCCGAATATTGAGATTCAGGGCGCGGCCCTGTCGACGGCCGCCTGCTATACGGTCACCGGGATTTTGGATGCGATCTATCTGATTCGCTATACGAGATTGAAGCTGCGTGTGCTCGACACGTTTATAAAGCCGCTTGTTTCCGCCCTGATCATGGGTGGCGTCGCGTATTTTTCGTACGAGTTCATCATCTCCAGGATTTCGTCCAACGCGGTTGCGACGCTCGGTGCGATTTTGATTGCCGCGTGCGTCTATCTGTTCCTGATCCTCTGGATGCGCATGTTCTCTGAAGAGGACCTTGCGCTGATTCCGGGCGGGCACATTCTCAAAAAACTTCAATTCCGGAAGTAAGCGACAGCCAAGGACGAAGTCGATTTTGTAAAACACGAAAGGATTGTCATGAAGAAGCTGATGATCGTGCCGCTCTGCGCGCCTGCGGCATTGACTGCACAGGGACGCGATGTCATTGAAAATGCAAAAACGTTGTTTCTGCAAACGAAGCGGCACCCGAGTGCGAAAACTGTTGAAGAAATTAGGCCGGATGCCCGGTCGATGGACGATCTATTCGAGTCGTGCGAGGATTTCGACGAGCTGAACCGGAGGATTGCCGAGCGGCTGGCCGACGCGGGCGACTGCGTTTATGTTGCGACCGGGAGCATCTTTTCGAGCCAGTTGCCGGCCATTCGCGAACGCGCGAAGGAATGCGGAATCGATTTGCAGGTTTTGCCGCATGTCGCCGCCGGTTCGGCCGCGTTCCCGGACATGTCTGCAGGAGCGTGCGTTTCCGCGCATGAACTGCCGGAGAGCTTTTACCCGGATCAGGCGTATACGGTGGAAGAGATCGATTCGAAGATTGCGGCGGGGGATGTCAAGCTTGGATTGATGGAGTTCTACCCGGATGAGTGGGCCGTGACGCTGGCGTCGGCCGGCGAGGACGGGCAATACGTAAGAAACGGGATTCCGCTTTGCGAGCTTGACCGTCAGCCGGCATACGATGCCACGACGGTCCTGTACGTGCCGCCCGTTCCGTTTGAACAGCGGACCCGGCACGGCTTTGATGACGTGATGCATGTCGTCCGCCGGCTCCGCGCGCCCGGCGGATGCCCATGGGACCGCGAACAAACGCACGAATCGCTGAAAAACGCGCTGCTGGAGGAATGCTACGAGCTGGTCGACGCGATCGACGAAGGGGACGACGATCATATCTGCGAGGAACTGGGCGACGTGCTGCTCCAGTTTGCCCTGCACGCCGTGATTGCGGAAGAGCAGTGCGCGTTTACCGACCGCGACGCGGAGACGGAGCTGGTTGAAAAGCTGATCTACCGGCATCCGCACGTGTTCGGTTCCGTAAAGGTCAGCGGTTCCGGCGAGGTGCTGAAAAACTGGGATGCGCTGAAGATGAAACAGCGCAGCCAGAGTACGCAGGCGGAAGTGCTGAAAAGCGTCCCGAAGGGATTCCCTGCACTGCTGCGAAGCAGGAAGGTGCAAAAGAAAGCCGCCGACGTCGGCTTCGACTGGCCGGATGCAAACGAAGCCTTTTATAAGATTGAAGAAGAGACACGGGAACTCAAAGAAGCCATGGAAACAAACGGCAACATTCGCGAAGAGACGGGCGACCTGCTGTTCGCCGTTGTGAACGTGGCAAGGCTCTTAAAGCTCGAACCCGAATTTCTGCTGATGGAAGCGACGGACAAATTCATCGATCGTTTTTCAATGATGGAACAGCTTGCGCTTCGGCGGAACATTGCGTTGAAGGAACTCTCGCTGCCGGAACTCGACGCTTTATGGGAAGAGGCCAAAAAGTCCCGAATTGTGCAATAAATTCACAATTTAAAGCTTGCCAATTGCACGGAAGATTGATACAATGTTCCAGCAACCAAAAAATCATGGAGGTTTACAAAATGAATAAAACCGATTTAATTGCGGCAGTCGCGGAGAAGAGCGAATTATCGAA
>CAYUUB010000120.1:0-6448 GCA_964447725.1 uncultured Oscillospiraceae bacterium | reverse complement strand
GAAGTCCGTCGAAACAACGTCGATCGTGCCTTTGAGGCCGAGGGAGTCGATCGCGGCCAGCGCGCCCACGAGCGTGTCGCCGCCGCCGCCGGCAACGATCAGAGCGTCGATATCGGGGTTGGCGTTGATGATGGCTTCAGCCGTTGCACGGCCGGTGTCGGAGGTGGTCCCGCCATACTGCGGGTCAAGCAGAACGGCCTGGTCGTCCGGATTCGCGGCGTTCCACTCCGTGATGCCCTCCTGATAACCTTCCCAGCGAAGCAGGAACGTAGCGTCTCCCGCTTCCCAGCCTTCCAGAGCGATCTTGCGGCAGCCCTTTTCACAGAGGATGGTAACAAGGTTGATGCCGTTGGCAACTTCGTCCTCATGGACGGCGCCGACAAAATACGGGGACTGGCAGGCCAGCGCATATTCGTTGGGGTTGGCATCCTCGTCGATGATGCGGAAGAACTGCGCGCAATACATCTCATAATCGTCGCAGGTGTTGATGACGGAAGTCATCTCGGCAGATGCGGAGTTGCAGATGATCATGCCGTCGCAGCCCGCTGCGGCCAGCGTCTCGGCGGATGCCGTGACCTGCTCGGAAATGTGGCCCTGGTCGACATACATAATCTTGACACCCAGGGCGTCGGCAGCGGCGTCAAGGATCAGCTTGCACTGGCTGCCGAGCGTATCGGTTGAACTCCAGATCGACACGCCGATAAGGATTTCATCCTCTGTGCTTTCCGTTGTTGTGGTGGAGGTCGTATCCTGAGTTGTCGCCTCTGCTTCCGTTGTCGTAGACGTCGTTGTGCCACTGCAACCAGCCAGCAAAGAAAGCACCAGGGCCAGGCACAGCACGATACTTACGATCTTTTTCATTTTGATCTCTCCTTTTATCAATTTACCGGATTCCCCGGCAGAATACAAGAGGAAAACCGCTTTGCCGGGCGGACGGTCGTTTTGCCACGCCGCCCGCCCCAGCGTTGCGGAGGAGGAGAAGCTCCCTTCGTCAATGCAACTTCCAGGCGACGTCCGCCAGGAAGAGCTGCTGCTTAAAGGAGTCTACGGTCGTTTCTTTCGTGATATGTACAAATTCGATCTTCATCATCTCCGCCCAGTCGGCGAGCATCTGGGCGCTCGCGGCGTAGCTGAGCACGGTGTGGTGCGCGCCGCCGGCAAGTATCCAGAGCTTCACGCCGGTCTTCAGGTCCGGCATCGCTTTCCACATGACCCGCGCTACCGGAAGATTCGGCATTTTCATGATCGGTTTCACCGCTTCGATGTCCTGCACGATCAGGCGGAGCCTGCCGCCCATATCGATCAGCGACGCAACGACGGCCTGCCCGGCCGCGCCTTCAAAGACAAGCCGCGCGGGCGGCTCCCGGTCGCCGATGCCGAGAGGATGGACTTCGATCCGCGGCTTTTCGGCTGCTACGGACGGGCAAACCTCCAGCATGTGCGCGCCAAGCGAATATTCCCCGCCGGGAGCGAGATGATAGGTATAGTCTTCCATAAAGGCCGTCCCGCCTTCCATCCCCTGCGTCATCACTTTAAGGATGCGCGTCATGGCGGACACTTTCCAGTCTCCCTCGCCGCCGTAACCGTAACCCTTCGCCATCAGATGCTGGCTTGCAAGGCCCGGCAGTTGCTTCATTCCATATAGGTCCTGAAAGGTGTTCGAGTATGCGCCGGCACGTTCGCGAATCAGGATTTTTTCCATCGCGATCTCTTCCCGCGCCTGATAGCGGACGGATTCGATATCGTCCGTTGCCAGCTCGTATTGATCCGTATATTCGCGGACAAGCGCTTCGATTTCGTCCTCCGTAACGGCTTCCATCGTTTCAACCAGTTCGCCGACCGGCCAGGTGTTCACCTGCCAGCCGAGCTTGATCTGCGCTTCGACCTTGTCGCCTTCGGTCACGGCAACGTCGCGCATATTGTCGCCGAACCGGACCACGCGGAGCTGCCTGCTTTCCTTATAACCGATTGCGCTGCGCATCCAGCAGCCAAGCTCGGAAAGGATTTCGTCGTCCTGCCAGTATCCCATGATCACTTTTCGCGGCAAACGCATGCGCGCGCCGATAAAACCGTGTTCGCGGTCGCCATGTGCGGACTGGTTCAGATTCATGAAATCCATGTCGATTTCCGTATCGGGTATCTCGCGGTTATACTGCGTTGCAAAATGGCACCAGGGTTTTTGCAGCAACGCAAGCCCGTTGATCCACATTTTGCTCGGGCTGAACGTATGCATCCACGTAACGATGCCGCAGCAAGCCTCGCTGCAGTTTGCTTCCTTGATCAACCGCTCGATTTCATCCGATGTTTTCACGGTGCCCTTGTAGACGAAGCGGCACGGAACCATGGGCGAAGCGTCGATCCACCCGGCCATCTCTCCGGCGCGCGCAGCTACGGTTTCCAGCACCTCGGGGCCGTATAGAAACTGAGAACCGACAATAAACCAGAACTCCTGCTCTTTTAGGTTCATTTATGAACTCCTTTGATCGTGATCCGACTCAATGTATGACGTTTCAGAAAGATACCGTCATTTGACTGTGACAAAATTGAAAATTGTACGTATAACTCACTGTACGAAAAAAGATTAACATTCGTTTTGGACATTGTCAATACATATTTCCAATAATTTGTGCACATATTTTTCGCAATTCTTGACAGAACAGAGATATTTGTATTCTTTTGTGAAAATAATTTTAAAATTTGTATTGTTTTTTAAGAAATTATGTCGTACAATTATTTCAGTCGAACGGATCGATTCCGGATTCAAAACCGAATCTCAATCGTTTTCATCACCATCTGCGTTCGTTTCATTCATATATGTATGTATTTTGTATTGACGCCTATCTAAAATAAAGTTATGATAAACATAGCATCCAAACAGGATATCTATGCTATACGCGAGGGACTATGCTAAAGTATCAATCTATCTCCAGCACCATACGGGACGAAATCAAAAACGGGCAATTCGCGGCGGGAGCCATGTTGCCAACCGAAGAACAGCTTGCCGACCGGTTTTCCGCAAGCAGGCAAACCATCCGGCAGGCGCTGTCCGTTCTGGTGCACGAAGGCCTGATCACAAAGCAACGCGGCAGCGGTTCGCGCGTGCGGCAGCAGCCGGAGCATCCGCGCAGCGGCAACATCGCCGTTATCGCCACTTACATCAGCGATTATATTTTTCCGGGCATCCTGCGGGAGGCGGAATCCGTGCTCGCCGCGAACAAATGCACGGCGATCCTGGCCGCCACGCGCAACAGCGTCTATAACGAACGCAATATCCTAACGGATTTTCTCAGCAAACCAATCGACGGCATCCTGGTGGAAGGGACCAAAACGGCGCTTCCGAACCCGAATCTGGACCTGTACGCCAAATTTATGGAACACCATATCCCGATTGTGTTTTTCAACGGTTATTATGCGTCGCTCGACGGCACCATATCCGTTTATGCGGATAACTACGGCGGCGGCTACCAGCTCGTGCAGTACCTGCTGGAAAAAGGCCACGAAACGATCGCCGGAATCTTTAAAAGCGACGACATTCAGGGCCACCAGCGCTATTCCGGCTATATCACGGCACTGCGTGACGCCGGAAAGATGATATCGGACAGCGCGGTGTTCTGGTACACGACGGAAAGCCGCGACCGCATCTTCACCCATGAAATGGCGGCAAAACTCGCGGAATGCTCCGCCGTCGTCTGCTACAACGATGAGATCGCCTTCCGGCTCATTCCGCTTTTGCGGTCGGCCGGGCTGCGCATTCCGCAGGATATAGCCGTTGTGAGTTTCGACAACAGCACTCTCAGCGAGATTTCGCCGGTGAAGATCACCTCCCTCTCTTACGGGGAACAGAACATCGGCCACGTTTCGGCGGAAAAGCTCATGCGCCTGATCGCGGGGGAACCCGCGGAAACGGAAACCCTGCGCTGGACTCTGATCGAAAGGGACAGCAGCCGCTGATACGGCGGGCCGGCTTTCCTTTCATCGCGCCCTTCTTGGCTCGCGAGCGCAGTGTCGACGCTTGTTCAGCGGCGGAAATCCCGCCGCTTTCAAAATCCATTCACAGCGAGGTGAATTAAAGCGTGACGGAAAAAACAAAAGCCGCAATGGACGCAATTGCCAACGGGCAAACGTATCTTGGAATCGAACTCGGTTCCACAAGGATCAAGGCGGTGCTGATCGATGGCGCGCACCGGCCCGTTGCATCCGGCAGCCACCTTTGGGAGAACAAGCTGGAAAACGGGATCTGGACGTATGCGCTCGACGATGTATGGTCCGGCCTGCAGGATTGTTACGCCAACCTTTCGGACAACGTTTTATCGCAGTACGGCGTCAAGCTGACGCGCGTCGGTGCAATGGGCGTTTCCGCCATGATGCACGGATATCTTGCGTTCGGCGCGGACGGCCGGCAACTTGCAGAGTTTCGCACCTGGCGAAACACGACCACCGGCGAAGCCGCAAAAAAACTTTCCGCGCTGTTTTCCTTCAATATCCCGCAGCGCTGGAGCATCGCGCATCTCTACCAGGCCATGCTCAACCGTGAACAGCATGTAAACGGCATCGCCTATCTGACGACGCTCGCCGGATATGTCCACTGGAAACTCACCGGTGAAAAAGTCGTCGGCATCGGCGACGGGTCCGGCATGTTCCCTGTCGACAGCGCGACAAAGCAGTTCGACAGCCGCATGTCCGCCGTGTTTGGCGTGCTGACGGCGGAACTTGGAGCGCCCTGGACGCTCTCCGGCATCCTTCCGCGCATTCTGGCCGCAGGCGAACCCGCCGGCAGCCTGACAAAGAGCGGCGCAAGGCTCCTCGACCCCTCCGGCGCGCTGGAACCGGGCATCCCGTTCTGCCCACCCGAAGGCGACGCAGGGACCGGCATGGTTGCCACCAACAGCGTAAAGCAGCGCACGGGCAACGTCAGCGCCGGTACGAGCGTCTTTGCCATGGCCGTTCTGGAGAAGCCGCTGACGAAGTACTATCCCGAAATCGACATGGTCACAACGCCCTCCGGCGACCCTGTCGCCATGGTGCACTGCAACAACTGCACGAGTGACATCGACGCGTGGATCCGCCTCTTCGGTGAGGCGGCGAAAGCGCTCGGCGCCGAATTCGACGAAGCCACCCTGTACCAAACGCTTTATAAAAAGGCGCTCGACGGCGACGCGGCCTGCGACGGGATGCTCTCGTTCAACTATCTCTCCGGCGAATCGATCACCGGTTTCGACGAAGGACGGCCTTTGTTTTTACGAAAGCCCGACGCGCCGTTTACGCTTGCGAACGTTATGCGCACGCATCTGTATTCCGCGTGCGCGACGCTGCGGATCGGCATGGATATCTTATCCGAGGAGCACGTCGCGCTCGACGCCATGACCGGACACGGCGGTTTCTTTAAGGCGAAAGGAGCCGGCCAAAGGGTGATGGCGGCCGCGCTGGGTACGCCGGTGACCGTTATGGAAAAAACCGCCGGCGAAGGCGGCCCGTGGGGCATGGCCATCCTTTCGGCGTATCACGCCAACCGGAGCGCGGGCGAATCGCTGGACGCGTATCTTTCGAACAAAGTGTTTCAGCAGGCCGAGAGCGTACGGATTGCCGCCGACACGACGGAGATACAGGGCTTTGCAGCGTTTCTGAAGCGCTATCGGCGCTGCCTGCCGGTCGAACGGTCGGCGCTCGAAGCACTGTAACCGTACTTTCAAAGGAGTGATTGGATTGCTGGAAGAATTGAAGCGTCAGGTCCTGCGCGCAAACCTCGCCCTGCCGGAGCTTCATCTGGTGACCTTTACATGGGGAAATGTCAGCGGAATCGACCGGAAAAACGGAATCGTGGTCATCAAACCGTCCGGCGTGACCTACGAGACGATGACGGCGGACATGCTGGTCTGCGTGGACCTTGCCAGCGGAGAAGCCGTGGAAGGCGCTCTCCGGCCGTCTTCCGATACGCCGACGCATCTCGCGCTGTACCGTGCGTTTCCGAACATCGGCGGCGTCGTCCATACGCATTCGAGATGGGCGACCATCTACGCGCAGGCCGGTATGCCGGTCCCCGCGCTCGGCACGACCCACGCGGATTATTTTTATGGCGACATCCCCGTCACGCGGGCGCTGACCAAAGCGGAGATCGACGCGGATTACGAGCTGGAAACCGGTAATGTCATCGTGGAGACCATGCGCGGGCTCGATCCGCTTTCCATGCCCGCCGCTCTTGTGCACGGACACGGGCCGTTCGCATGGGGAACGGACGCAAACGACGCCGTCTACCACGCGGCTGTACTTGAAGAAGTCGCCATGATGGCCTGGCACACGCGGCAGATCGCGCCGGATATAAAGCTTGACAAAGCCCTGCTGGATAAGCATTATCTGCGAAAGCACGGCAAGAACGCTTACTACGGGCAGAAATAAAGGCTCTTTGTCAATAGTTGGGGTAAAGGGAACAGAATAAGATCAGAGGTGGCTG
>CAYUUB010000119.1:0-6469 GCA_964447725.1 uncultured Oscillospiraceae bacterium | reverse complement strand
AACGTGTATTCCACGCTCTATATCTGCTGGGCGGCGCAGGCGGCGCTGTATCATTTCTATAATATAGAAAAGCGTCCGCTTAACAGGAAGCTGTTCGGTATCTTTTCGCACGTGGTGCTCGACCGCTCGCATAAACTCGTTCGCGGGTTCGACGAGCAGTTCATGGCGCCGCACTCGCGGCACACGACGATCTACGTGTCCGACGCGGCGCGCATTCGCGACCTGGACATCATCGCCACGTCGCAGGAGGCGGGATTGTACCTTGCCGCATCCCACGACGGGCGGCGCGTGTTCGTGACCGGGCACAGCGAGTACGACGCGAAAACGCTGGAACTGGAGTACCATCGCGACATGGCGGCGGGAAAATCGATCCAGATGCCGAAGAACTATTACCCGAACGACGACGATTCGCTCCAGCCGGTCATCACGTGGCGGGCGCACGGGGCGCTGCTGTTTGCCAACTGGCTGAACTATTTCGTGTATCAGGAGACGCCGTACGACGTTTCCGCCATCACCGGCCGCGAAGACGGCAGGGCATGATACCCGTCGAAAAACAGATTTTTTGACGGCCTGAACCGTTCCCGGGCAGGGAGCGGTTTTTTAGCGGCGAAAGAAGAAATAGTATGCCGTTTATGATAAAATGATCTGACTTCATGCAAAAGGAGAACGGGCAATGCGTCGTCTTCCGCAGGCATATCTGGAGCGCATGGAAACGCAGCTCGGCGAAGGCGGGCTTGCGGCATACCTGCGCGCGATGGAGGACGAACCGCGCCGCGCGCTGCGCGTCAACACGCTGAAAATCAGCGCCGGAGCGTTCCGGAAAGCCGCGGATTTTTCGCTTGTGCCGGCCGGAGCACTGCCGGAGAGCTTTTTCTTCGGCGACGACGTCCCGATCGGAAAGCATCCGCTGCATGCCGCCGGGCTCTGCTATGTGCAGGAACCGTCCGCGCAGGCGCCCGCGGCGCTGGCGGACGTTCGGAACAATATGACGGTGCTGGACCTGTGCGCCGCGCCGGGCGGCAAGACGACCCAGCTTGCCGCACATATGGAAAATACCGGGCTGCTTGTCGCCAACGAGCCGGTCCGCTCCCGCGCCGAGACGCTCTGCGGAAACATGGAACGGCTCGGCGTGACGAACGCGCTTGTCACCTGCATGCGGCCGGACGCGCTGGCGGATACGCTCGGCGCGTGTTTCGACCGCGTTCTGGTGGACGCGCCGTGTTCGGGCGAAGGAATGTTCCGAAAGGACGAAACCGCCGTGCGCGAGTGGTCGCCGGAGCATGTGACCGCATGCGCCGTGCGCCAGGGTCAGATTCTCGACAGCGCTGCGGGCCTGCTGAAGCCCGGCGGAACGCTCGTCTATTCCACCTGTACGTTTTCGCCGGAAGAGGATGAGGATGCGGTTTCCGCCTTTTTAGAGCGGCATTCGGATTTTTCCTGCACGGGCATGCGGAGGATGTATCCGCATACGTCCGCCGGCGAAGGCCAGTTTATGGCGATTTTGGGAAAACGTGGCGGCGGTTCCGCGTTTTCGGCGCGGCTGGCCGCACCGAAAACGGAGCGTATTCCCGCTTTTGACGCGTTTTACCGGGAAACGTTTACCGGCGAACCGCCCGCGGCAATGGCGCTGCCCGACGGGCGCGTACTGATTCCGCCGGAAACGATGCCGACGGAAACGCGCGGGCTGCATCTGCTGCGCGCGGGCGTGCTCGCAGGCGAAATCCGCGGCGGCCGATTCGTGCCGGCCCATGCGCTCTGTATGGCGCTGCCCGCCGCTGCGTTTCAGCGCGTCGAGCCGCTTTCGGACGAAACGCTTCGCCGCTTTTTGTCGGGCGAGACCGTTCCCTGCGATTCGGCGGCATCCGGCTGGTGCGCGGCCGTCGCGTTCGGCCATCCCGTCGGCTGGGGCAAGGCGGTAAACGGCGTGCTCAAAAATCATGTTCCCAAGGGATTGCGGATACGCTGACTTACTTTTCTAAAGAAAAGCAAGCAAAAAAACTTACATTTTTATAAAAGAAAGAAATTATGATTGTGGAAAAAGGCTCTAAAAAAATCTTTTCAGCCGCGTTTTTCGACCGCGACAACACGCTCGTCCACAGAGACCCCGTCGCGGCGAAACAGCGCGCGGAGATGATCGAGCGCTGGTCCGGCAGACCGCTTGCGGTGCCGGAAGATTTGTTTTTTCGCGTGCTGAACGAACGACGGATGCTGACCGTTGAAAACGAAATTGCGTTCTGGAAAGCGTATTTTGCCGAACTGCTGCGCTCGCAGGGCGTTCTGGAACATGTTGAAGCGCGCGCGGACGAGCTGTTCGGCGCGTACTGGCTCCGGGGCATCGTTCCATACCCGGAGACGGTCTCTGTGCTGCGCTGGTTCCGGGAGCGGGGGTTTCGCACGGGCGTTATCAGCGATACGTTCCCGTCTCTTCAATTAACGATTGAGGCGGCGGGACTCGGAGCATACTTCGATTGCTATGTCTGTTCGGACCAGGTCGGCGTGATGAAGCCGGACCCGCTGATCTACCGAACCGCGCTGGACGCGCTGGGTGCGACCGCGGAGGAGAGCCTTTATGTGGACGACTACGACGTGGAGGCGGACGGCGCGCGCGACATGGGATTTACGGCGTTTCATATCTGCCGCGACGGCGAACCAAAAGAAGAATGGGACATTGCGTCGCTGTCCGGGATGATAACATATCTTTCCTGAACGGGGCGGGCGGTCGCGTCAGACAAGCTGAAACAAAGCGCAAACCCATTGCAGCAGAGCCCGGAGCTTTTTTCGGGCTCTTTTTCCGTTAAGGAACAGGACGATTTCTAATTTTGGAAAAAACAGGCTCATGCGTCTACAAACCATTTCGGGTCCTCATAATATAAGTATGCGTCCCTGCGGCCGATGCGGCAGGTGTAACGCATGCCGCACCCGCCCGCTTTCAGGCTGGCTGCGCGGCGCACGTCCGAAACGGACGTGATTTCAAACTTTCGGCCGTCTTCCCAGACGATCCGGTGCGGATGCATAATGCCCGCCTCGTCGATTGTGAGCTCCACGGCGACATAGGTTTTCATGCTCGACCTCCAATCACGCTGTCCATGGTGTTGTTTTGCAGGTAGCCGACCGGATGGATCGTGTGGTCCTCCTTCGGCGCGAGCAGGCCGATATCCGTGTCCTTCAGAAAGATCGCCCGCCCGATGGCACGGTAACCGAAGCGCCGCCGGATGTCGTCCACCGCCTGCTCCGCGGCCTCCGCCCTGCTGCGCGCCGCTTCGTCGTCGAAAAGGGTGAGCTGCTCCGGGTCGGCGTTCGGCACGAGGTCCGCGGCGGTGACGGTCAGGGAACGAATCGGCGTTTGCCACGTGTAACCTGCCGTGAAGAGCTGCATACAGGCGCGGGAGATTTCGCTTGTGATGTTGCTCGGACGGTCGAGCCTGGCCTGCCGGACAAACGTGGAGAGGTCGGTGTCGCGCACGCCCAGCTGCGCCGTGCGTGCGCGCATGCCGTGCTCGCGCAGCCGCGCCGCAACGCTTTCGGCCAGCATACAGATGGTGAGGTAAACGTCCGCGTCGTTCACAAGGTCGCGCGGGGTGGTGATGCCGTTGCCTACGGACTTGACCGGCGACTGGTCGATCGTGTGGAGGACGGGCGCCACGTCCAGCCCGTTTGCGAACGCGTGCAGCATAAGGCCGCATTTGCCGAGTTGCGCCTTCAGGAACGCCGCGGACGCGTTTGCCAGATCGCCGATGGTGAAAATGCCGTACCGAGCGAGCTTCTTTTGCGTGGCGCGGCCTACGTAGAGCAAATCCCGCGCGGGCAGCGGCCAGGCGACTTCCTTAAAATTATCCGGCGACACGACGGTGACCGCGTTGGGCTTTTTGATGTCCGAGCCAAGCTTAGAAAACACCTTGTTGTCCGCAACGCCGATGGACACGGTGATGCCGAGCTCGTCGAGTACGCGCCTGCGGATCGTTTCCGCCAGGCGGCGCGCGTCCTCGATGGTTTCGGTCGTGCCGGAGACGTCGATCCAGTTTTCGTCCAGCCCGAAAGCTTCCACACGGTCGGAATATTCGCCGTAGAGTTCCCGGCCGAGCGCGGAAAACTTCTGATACGTTTCGAACTCCGGCTTGACGGTGACCAGAAGCGGGCATTTCTTTTTCGCCTGCCAGACTGCTTCGCCGGTCGTTACGCCGAATTTTTTGGCCAGTTCGTTTTTGGCGAGAATGATGCCGTGCCGCGCCTCCGGATCGCCCGCCACGGCGACCGGGTGCGGTCGCAGGGCGGGGTCGAGGAAACACGCCACCGATGCGTAAAAGCTGTTGAAATCCGCGTGCAGTATTCTGCGGCCCATATGCCTCGTCCCCGCTTGCTATAAAAGGTTAAGATGCGGGTTGTGCCCGCGATACGAACACATGTTCGTATCTATAGTATATCGCTTTTTTTGAGGATGTCAAGCGCGATTCGGGACGCCCGGCGTCTGCCTGGACAAAACGGAAAACAAAACGCGTCGTTTTTGTGGAAAAGCCGGCGTTTGCTCGCTTTGCGGCATATGCATGTGCTATACTACCAGTAATAAAGCGGAAGAAAAGGACACCATGAATCAGGATCGACCGCAGGGAGAATCGAATATCGGCGTGCAGGACGTTCTTTGCTCGGCATGGAAATTGTTTCGCATACGGTTTGGCGCAATGCTGCGCTTTTTCTATCTGCATGCGGGGCTGATGCTGCTGGTGCTGGTTACGGCGGGCGCGTTTATTGCGGCCGCCGTCTATGAGCCGGCGCTGCTCGGAAGCCAGCGGGGCGGTTACCGCGCGGATATCATCCTGATCTTCTGCGGCGTGCCGGCGATCGTGCTGACGGCGCTGTATGTCGCTTACCTGCACCCGCGTGCGGTGATTGCGTCCTACGAGGCCTATGCGCTCAGGCTGCTCGGCGTTCCGCGCAGCGGGCGGGACATAGGCAGGACCGCAAAGGATGCGCATGCGCGCGCGAGCGGCGCGTACTGGGCGGTGGCGCTTTGCCGGATCGTCAGCGGTGCGGCGGCGGTTTTGCTTGGCGCCGGATTGTCCGCGGCGGCAAAGCGGGTTCCCGGCGCAGGCGAGTGGCTTTCGATTGCCGGGTGGACGCTCGGCGTGATGCTTTTCTGGCAGACGCGGCTGCCGGTCAGCATCGCCGTTCCCGTTGCCGTTTGGGAAGAAGCGGGCGGGTTTCGCGCGGTGGTGCGCGGCGTTCGTTACTATCGGCGCGCGCGGTACGCCGCGAGCATGGCGGGGCTCTTCACGCTGCTGGTCACGCTGCTGCTGATCGCCGGAATTCTAGAGATTTCTTTGCTGCTTGCGGGCGGCGCCGCGCTGGCACGGGCGGCGATCGCGGCGTTTCTCGGCGCGCTTTTGCTGCCGGGATGGGCGCTGATGCTGTGCGCAACGGACACGGCGGTCTATGCCGCGGCCTGCTGCGGCCGGACGGACACGAAGCGATGGTATTATTGCTCGACGAACGCAGAAAATAAAACGGAACGACGGAAGGGAAATAATAAAATGAAGACAAGGGAACAGATCGACGCTTCTTTGAAATGGGAACTGGGCGATATCTATGCGTCCGAGGACGTCTGGGAAGCGGACTATGCAAACGCGCAGGAGCTGGTACGCGCGTTTCCGGCGCATGCGGGGAAACTCCACCAGAGTGCGGACGCGCTCTATGCCGCGCTGAGCGACGAAAGCAAGCTTGGGCTGCTGATCGACCGGCTGCATGCCTACGCGCACCTGCATAAGGACGAGGACAACGGCAACGTTCGCTATCAGGGCATGGCCGACCGTGCCATCCAGCTTTATGTTTCCGCGGAAGCGGCCTCCTCGTTTGTGGAGCCGGAGATCCTGAGCATCCCGCAGGAAACGCTGCGCGAGTGGGCAAAGCAGGAGCGCTTCGAGCGTTTTCGCTTCCGCATTTCGGACGTTGACCGCCGCCGCGCGCACACGCTTTCCACAGAGGAAGAGCGCCTGCTGGCCATGGCGGAGGAACCGCTTTCCGGTGCGGACAACATCTTTACCATGCTTTCGGACGTGGACCTCGACTATGGCACGATCAAGGACGAAAACGGCGAAGAGGCCAAGCTGACCCACGGTTCCTACGGTATGTTCCTCGTCAGCCCGGACCGCCGCGTCCGCCGCGATGCGTACGAAGGGCTGTATAAGGCGTACCGCAGTATGAAGAACACGATTACCGCGACGTATGCGACGTCCGTCAAGACGGACGTGTTCCGCGCGCGCACGCATAAGTTCGACGGCTCGCTGGAAGCGGCGCTGTTCCATAACGGCGTTCCGGTTTCGGTCTACGAGCAGCTGATCGAGGCGGTTCACGAAAAGCTGCCGACGCTGCGCAAATATCTCGATATCCGCAAGCGCGTCCTCGGCGTCGACCAGCTTGAAATGTACGACCTTTACGTGCCCATTGTGACCGACTGTGACATCCCGATGCCGTATGA